>CAJMLD010000150.1 GCA_905214175.1 uncultured bacterium | reverse complement strand
TTTGGCGAGGACCTTGTTAACCCCGCAACGGGTGAGATTGACCGCGCGCTTCTTGCCAAGAGGGCGTTTGCCACGCCCGAGGGGGGCGCTCGACTCGAGGCCATCGAGCTGCCGTTCATCTCGGAGGCGCTTGCGCGTGCGCTCGAAGAGGAGGAGCGCTCTGGCACGGCCCCCGTCTGCGTGGTGGAGGTTCCGCTGCTCGACCGCGTCGAGGGCATGCTCTCCCAGGTAGACGAGGTGCTCTGCGTGATTGCACCGCTGGACGTGCGTCGCGTGCGCGCGCAGGGACGTGGCATGGACGTGGCAGATTTTGATCGACGCGTGGCCCTGCAGCCCTCCGACGACTACCTGCGTTCCCATGCGGACGCGGTGTTTGACAACGCAGATGGCGAGAAGAGCTTGGCTTCTCAGGTCCATGCCTGGTGGGATGCGCGCGAGCGTGAGGGCTGGTCGCGGCGCTCGCCGCGTGAGGACGGTGCCCGTCGATGAGTAGCCGCCCCTCGAAGAGCACGGGAAGGCGGACGGCCACGGCTGGACGAACTACCAGGAGAGCTGGGGCGGTGGCCAAGCGCGCCGCTAGGCGCCCCCGAGCCCGGCGTGGACGCAAGCAAAGCCGCCGCTTTGGCCGTTGGTATCGCGTGGTGCCGCTCGTGCTGGTGGGCGCGGTAGTTGTGGCGTGCATCATCCTGGCGGCCACGCCCACAACGCTTGCCCGGCGCACGCTCTATCCCGTGCGCCACGCCCAGGACATCCAGTCGTCAGCCACGCGGCACGGTGTCGACCCGCTTCTGGTCGCGGCCGTCATTAAGTGCGAGTCGAATTGGGACGAGAACGCCCAGTCTTCGGCGGGTGCCCTCGGGCTCATGCAGGTGATGCCGCAGACCTCCTCCGAGCTTGCGCGCATGGGTTTGGTCGACTCTGACACCTATGACCCCACCAATCTTCTCGACCCGGCGACAAACATCGAATACGGCACGGCGTACCTCGCGTTTCTCCAGAAGAACCTCTCTTCGACGGACGAGGTCATTGCCGCCTACAACGCGGGTATGGGCAAGGTCGAGGAGTGGCTTGCCCAGCCAGGGGAGCTGGCGGACAACATCACCTACACAGAGACGCGTGAGTACCTACGTCGCGTGAGCGAGGCTTACCAAGGGTATCGCGACAGCTATCCCATGGGGCTCGAGGTCGATCAGTAGGCCGCGCCGGCGGCAGCGGATTCGAGCGTCGCCAGATTCGTGAGAAATCACGCGCAGCTATCTAGATGTAGAACACGCGTTCTGATATACTCTGGCTCCAGGGAAAGGAGGAGGCAATGGCGGTGCCTTTAAACACGGGTGAGCGCTTTGGTGGCGAGCTCAAGCGGTTTGGGGTCGAGCGTGCTGGCACGCCGTTCAAGGTTGTCTCGCCGTTTGATCCTGCAGGAGACCAGCCCCAGGCAATCGAGAAGCTCGCGCATGGGGTAAAGGAGGGTCTGCGCTACCAGACGCTCATGGGCGTCACCGGTTCGGGCAAGACGTTTACCATGGCTAAGACCATAGAGGCAGTCCAGCGCCCCACGCTTATCATGGAGCCAAACAAGACGCTTGCCGCTCAGGTGGCCAGCGAGATGCGCGAGCTCTTTCCCAACAATGCCGTGGTCTACTTCGTGAGCTACTACGACTATTACCAGCCGGAGGCCTACGTTCCCCAGAGCGATACCTATATCGAGAAGGACGCCTCCATCAACGAGGAGGTCGAGAAGCTCCGTCACCAGGCAACCTCAAGCTTGCTCTCGAGACGTGACGTCATTGTTGTGGCGTCGGTCTCGTGCATATACGGCATTGGCAGCCCCCAGGATTACGCTGGCCTTGCTCCCAACGTTGACAAGGAGGTCCCGCTCGAGCGCGATGACCTCATCAAGAACCTCATAGACATCCAGTACGACAGGAATGACTACGACCTCCAGCGAGGTACCTTCCGCGTGCGTGGCGACACTGTGGACGTGTTCCCGCCCTATGCGGAGAACCCCCTGCGCATCTCGTTCTTTGGCGACGAGGTCGAGCAGATCGCCGAGGTGGACAACATGACAGGGGAGGTCCTGCGCGAGTTTGACGCCATCCCCATCTGGCCCGCCTCCCACTACGTCACGGAGCGGCCAAAGATAACCCATGCCCTGAAGACCATCTCGGAGGAGCTTGAGCAGCGCGTGGCCGAGCTCAAGGCAAACAACATGCTGCTCGAGGCCGAGAGGCTCTCGCAGCGCACCTCCTATGACCTCGAGATGCTTGAGAACATGGGCTACTGCAACGGCATTGAGAACTACTCGCGCCACCTTGACGGGCGCGCTCCTGGCGAGCCTCCCTACACGCTCATTGACTACTTCCCCAAGGACATGCTCTGCATCATCGACGAGAGCCACGTTACGGTGCCACAGATTCGTGGCATGCACGAGGGAGACCGCTCGCGTAAGGTCACGCTCGTCGAGCATGGCTTCCGTCTTCCCTCGGCGCTCGACAACAGGCCGCTGCGCTTTGACGAGTTTGAGTCGCGCATCCCCCAGTTCATCTACGTCTCCGCAACGCCGGGAGACTACGAGGAGTCGGTGACACAGCAGGAGGTCGAGCAGATCATTCGCCCCACCGGCCTTCTCGACCCAAAGATCGAGGTACGCCCTGTTCATGGGCAGATTGACGACCTCATCTCCGAGATACGCGAGCGCGTGGGGCGCCACGAGCGCGTCCTTGTGACCACGCTTACCAAGCGCATGGCAGAAGACCTCACCGACCACCTCCTGGACGAGGGATTCCGCGTCAACTACATGCACTCGGATACGGCAACGCTCGACCGCGTCGACATCATCCGAGATCTCCGCGAGGGCAAGATCGATGTGCTCGTGGGCATCAACCTCCTGCGAGAGGGGCTTGACATCCCGGAGGTCTCGCTCGTCGCAATCCTCGACGCAGACAAGGAGGGCTTCCTCAGGAACCGCCGCTCGCTCATTCAGACCATGGGGCGTGCCGCACGAAATGTCTCCGGCGAGGTCATCATGTACGCCGACGAGATAACGGATTCCATGCGTGAGGCCATCGACGAGACACGCCGTCGCCGCGCGATCCAGGAGAAGTTCAACGAGGAGCATCACATCGAGCCCAAGACGGTTCGCAAGGCGATTAACGACATCTCCGGTTTTCTCGCCGAGGCCCAGGCCAACGTGGGAAAGCGTCAGCGCAAGGACGGCGCGTTCTACACCGCTTCGGGGGAGGGCGCAAAAGAGCAGGGAGCCCCTGCGGAGGTGTCTACGGCGGAGGCGGTTGCGGCAGAGCTCTCAAAGCTCCCGCGCGACGAGGTCATGCGCGTCATTGCCTCCCTGGAGGAGGAGATGGCCAGCGCCTCGGCAAACATGGAGTACGAGCAGGCGGCTCGCATTCGCGACCAGCTTGTCGAGCTCAAGAGCCAGTTTGAGGGCACGAGCGAGGAGGAGGTCATGAAGCGCCTCAAGGCGGGGGCGAGAAAGGGGAGTGCCCACGCCACAAGGCGTAAGTACCGGGGAAAGCATTAGCGCTTTTTTGACTACGGTTGTTTCTGTGGTTCTGCTCTTGTGCGGAGCGGCTATCGCGTCCGGTGGTTCGGCCGTACGCCTGGGGTATGATGAGTGGCAACGGGCATACGTTGTGTGACGGTTGTCTAGATATCAAGGAGGCATCATGGCTGCAAAGATTGTCGTTGCATGTGGTTCTGGAGTCGCAACCTCTGCGACTGTCGCTTATAAGGTTCAGAAGCTTCTTGCAGCCGAGGGCATTGAGGCAGACGTGCACGCTGTTGCCGTCGCCGATCTTGATGAGGCGCTCAAGGATGCCGACGCATACGTTGCCGTTGTTCGCCCCGAGGGCGAGTTTGACGTCCCCGTCTTCAATGGCGTGGCCTTCCTCACGGGCATGAACCAGGACGAGGAGCTCAAGCGCCTTGCCGAGGCGGTACGCGACAAGTAACACCGGCTGTGCCATGCGCCAGGCGTTCAGACAGCTCGTCTCGTACGCACTCTTTGGGTGCGTCTGCTCGGCTGTTGACATGCTCGTGTTTCTCGCCCTTACGTCTGCAGCCGGCATAGATCCGCTTGTCGCAAACGTTGTGAGCGTGACGATTGGCCTTACGCTGAGCTTCTTTCTCAACCGCCGACACACCTTCCACGTAACGGACAGGCCGGCTCGTCGCTACGTGGTCTTTATCTGCGTGGGGCTTTGCGGCATGTTCGTGCAAGAACTGGTCATCGCTGCCCTTGCCGCACATGCCGCCGCGCCCTTCTCGACACCGTTTGTGGCAAAGCTCGTAGCCCTTGTGACCGCTGGGCTCCTGCAGTTTTTCCTCAACAGAACAGTGACGTTTCGGCAGCGGTAGGGTGGGCCTTGTGGCAACGTGCGGCTAGCGCTACGTATGCATCTGCCTGGAGAGCGTCCTCCACGTCTGCCCCCACTGCCTCGGGTAACCGCAGCCCGTCTGCCGCCGCGATCATGATGCCACCAGC
>CAJMLD010000149.1 GCA_905214175.1 uncultured bacterium | reverse complement strand
CGGGCAACATCGTGGACTCCCTGGTGGATGCAGTGGAGAAGAACGTCGAGATGCGGGAGGGGCTTGCATACAAGCCGGAGATACCTACTATTCACGAGGCAGCTGGCGTGGGAGAGCTTGCTGGGACCCTCGTGGGCGGTCTTGACGTTCAGGTGGGTGCCGTCGCCGGGCACAACACGTTCCTGAACTCCCTCGAGTACCACCGCACGAGTGAGTTCAATATGCCCGTCTCAACCGACTGCGTCATGCTCTTTGGGCATCAGTGGGACATCGTGGACGGGGTCTTTGACACGTCGAACGTGGTTGCCTTCCGCGTGCCTGCGCGCACCATGGTCGAGATCTACGCGACGACCTTGCATTACGCGCCAATCGACATTGCAGGCGCTGGCTACAAGATTGCGGTCATTCTCCCGAAGGGCGTCAACACCGAGAAGCCCAGCCTTGCTGTTGAGTGCGGTGACTCTGCGTTGCTCTTTGGCTGCAGCAAGTACGTGCTTGCGCACCCGGAGAGCCCAGACGCCGCCGCAGGTGCCAAGGTTGCCCTTAAGGGCGAGAATTACTGCCTGAAGCTTTCGGAGTAGTCTCGTGAAACTGTCAGCGGGCGCCGGTGGCGCCCGCTGCGCTACTCCTTGGGAAATGCTATCTCGTCAGCATCCGTGAACCGCGCAGGGGCGTCTGAGCTTGGCTGGTACGAGCTCATGCTGTCAACCACGAGGTTGCACACCCCGGGAAGCACCCTGGCGTGGTACTCGGTGACGCCAGAGCTCGCCACATCACCATCGATCTCGAGCGGAACGGGCGCCTCTGTGCGCACCGTGATCTCGCGGCCGCGGAACGCCTCAAGATGGGGTCGGCCAATCGACTTGCCAGTCTTGTCGACAATCCCAAAGAAGAGGGGACGCAGCACCTGGGCGGCGTCCTGCGTCTCGATGACAATGACGTCGAGAAGCCCGTCGTCCATACGGCAGTCGGGCACAATCTGGATGTCACCCTGAATCATCGCGTTGTCCGCAACCATGCAGGAGATGCCGCGGCGGTGATACTCCTGACCGTCCACGACGATGGTGAACTCCTCGACCGTGGGGCGAGGGTTGGCAAAGGCGGCAGCGAAGTAGGCCGCCTGCCCCATGGCTGCCTTGTTTGGCAGCGCGGCCTCCATGAGCTGGGCGTCAAACCCCGTGCCGGACATGAGGCCAAAGCCCTTCACGTGCGTATTGCCCTGCTCGTCATCCCATGTGATCTCGCCCAGATCCACGCTCGCGGTATGGCCCACGCGGCACGCGCGGGCGAGTGCGGCGGGTTCTGGCGCGTTGCCAATGTTGGCGAAAAGCAGATTTGCCGTGCCCGAGGGAAACACGCAGACGGGCACGCTGTGGCTGCGCAGAGCGTAGAGCAGTCCGGTCACCGTACCGTCGCCCCCGGAGAGCACGCAGATGTCGAAATCGTCGACGTCGCGCACGACTTCCTCGGGAACAAAGTCTGGGGCAAGGGCACGAAACGTGCATTCGTCGCCAGCGTGGACGAGGGCGCGCTCAAACTCGAAGATGGCGTCGGAGCCAAAGCCCGACATAGGGTTGTGGATGATGACGCTGCGCATGATGATCCTCCCCGGTCCCCCAGCAAGGGATAGCATGTATCATGTTCCGGGCGCCGGCCCCGCCGGGCCACGTGCACATGGTAGCCCAACGCCAGGACCTTTGGCTAACACCTTTGAGCTGGGAGAGTCGAGTGTACATATCCACAAGCGACGAACTGAGTGCCTTCTGCGAGCGAATTGGCAACGAGCGCGTCATTGCCGTGGACACGGAGTTTCTCCGTGAGAGGACCTACTATCCCAAGCTCTGTCTCGTGCAGGTTGGCACGTCCACAGAGATTGGCGCCATCGACCCCATCCTTATCGACGACCTTTCGCCCCTGGCGAGCATCTTCGCAGACGACAGGGTCACGAAGGTGTTCCATGCCTGTGGGCAGGATCTCGAGGTTATTCTCGACGGCATGGGCGTGACCTGCGCCTCCGTCTTCGACACGCAGGTTGCCGCCGCGTTCCTTGGCATGCGCCAGCAGGTGAGCTATGCCTCGCTTGTCGAGGCCTACGCTGGCGTGAGGCTTCCCAAGGCCGAGTCGCTCACGGACTGGTCGCGCCGTCCGCTCGACCCAGAGCAGCTTACGTATGCCGAGGACGACGTGCGCTACCTGCCTGCCATCTACGATCGCATGATGGAGCAGCTTGTCGAGAAGGACCGGCTTGCCTGGGTGCAGCCCGAGATGGCCGAAGTAACCGACCCTTCTCACATGCACCGGGATCCCCGCGAGGCATACCTCAGGCTCAAGCGCTCGGGCTCCCTTACGCGCCGGCAGCTCGCTATTGCCCGCGAGGTCTGTGCCTGGCGCGAGCAGACGGCGGCAGTCCACGACGTGCCCCGCAAGTGGGTTCTCTCGGACGAGGTGGTGGTCGAGGTCTGCAAGCGCGCACCGCGCAGCCGCGAACGCCTACGTAAGATTCGTGGCACCGACCAGCTGGGCGAGAAGGACGTGCGCGACCTTCTCGATGCCGTCCGCGTAGGCGAGGAGGTCCCTGGTTCCGCGTGTCCGCAGCAGGAGCGCCATTCTCACCCATCTGCCGAGCTGGAGAGCGTGGTTGACCTCATGGTTGCCCTCGTGAGGATCGTCTCCGAGAAGTCCGGCATCGCGACGCAGCTCATAGCCACAAGAGACGACCTGGTGGAGTTCGCCCAGGATCGCTCGAAGTCGCGCCTTGCGACCGGCTGGCGACACGAGCTGGCGGGCAAGCAGCTTGAGAGCCTGCTTGAGGGATCGGTTGGCCTCACGGTGCGTGACGGACGCATCGAGGTCATATAGCGGGTCTCGAGGTCTGGCTATCGGTCGCGTCTCGCGTGCGCTATTTGTGTCGCGCGGCTTCTGTATCATCGTTGGTGCCGGACGGCCTTGGGTACATATGTCCCACGGCCCCCAACGATTGGAGCTTTTCACATGGGCTATTACACGTACGGGTACGGAATCGACTTTGCCTACTACGGCATCGTGATTCTCTCCCTCTTCTTGGGGCTCATCACCCAGTCCTACATCAAGCGCAAGTACGATCGCTGGTCCAAGGTTGATGCCTCGTTCAACGGCACTGGTGCGGACGTTGCGCGTCAGATGCTCGATGAGGGCGGAGCCTCCAGCGTGGGCATCACCTCGGTTCCCGGACACCTTACCGACTACTACGACCCGCGCGACAACAACCTGCACCTTTCCAATGAGAACATGCGCGGTGGCTCCGTGGCCTCCGTTGCCGTGGCCTGCCACGAGGCAGGACATGCGGTGCAGCGTGCCAAGAACTATGGCCCCATGCGCGTGCGAACGGCGCTCGTGCCGGTGGTGAACTTCTCGCAAAACGTCTGGATGCTGGTGTTTCTCGCCGGCGTCTTCATGAACGCCGTGGGCCTCGTGCGCATTGCCATCGTGCTCTTTGCCTTCTCGGTCATCTTCCAGCTGGTCACGCTTCCGGTAGAGATCAACGCCTCGAGGCGCGCCGTGCAGTTCCTCGAGACGCACGGACAGGGCATAGACCGCCAGGGCGCCAAGGAGGTGCTCACGGCAGCGGCGCTCACCTACGTTGCCGCGGCGCTCGTCTCGGTGGTGCAGCTGCTCTACCTCATGAGCCGCACCGATAGGAGGGATTAGCCCATGGCGGGCACCAAAGAGGAGCCGCTCTCGGTGACCGAGGCGGTTCAGGTGGCAAAGGGCCAGGTTGCTCAGATTCCCATGCTGGTGGTCATGGGTGAGGTGAGTGGCTTTCGTGGGCCCAATGCCCGCTCGGGGCACTGCTACTTCGAGGTCAAGGATGCCACCGCATCCATGTCTACCATCGCCTGGCGCGGTGTCTACCGCGACTTTGTCGAAACCTCGGGCACGCAGCTTCGCGATGGCCTTCAGATCCAGATGTCGGGCGCCTTCGACGTCTACCAGAACACGGGCAAGCTCTCGTTTGTCGCCAAGCACATCACGGTGGCGGGGGAGGGGCTTCTCCGCCAGCAGGTTGCGGAGCTTGCGCGCAAGCTGGAGCGCGAGGGGCTCATGGACCCCGCCCGCAAGCGGCACATCCCTGCCTTCTGCACGCGTGTCTGCGTGGTCACGTCGCTTTCCGGTAGCGTGATTGAGGACGTCAAGCGTACGTTGCGGAGAAGAAATCCGCTGGTCCAGATAGATGCGGTTGGTTGCGCCGTGCAGGGAAAGCATGCCCCGGCAACCATCATTCGCGCGCTTGAGGTTGCCGCCGCCTCGCGGCCGGACGCAATCCTGCTGGTGCGCGGCGGTGGCTCCTTCGAGGACCTCATGTGTTTCAACGACGAGCAGCTCGCCCGCGCCGTTGCAGCCTGTCCCGTTCCCGTGATCACGGGCATTGGCCATGAGCCGGACACGTCGATCTGCGACATGGTCTCTGACAGGCGCTGTTCCACGCCCACGGCGGCAGCGGAGTCTGTGGCGCCTGCCATGAACGAG
>CAJMLD010000148.1 GCA_905214175.1 uncultured bacterium | reverse complement strand
GTTCTTCCCAAGTTCCCTGAACCAGCTTGGTCAGATATTCGCAATATTCACGATATGGTCAAGCTTGCCGACGAGGTCCCCTGTCCCTGCATCGTGCCGGTCCTCTCGGATTCCGATGGTGCGCCGGCGCCCGAGGCGATTCTCGTGCACGACGGCACAATCACGCCGCTCAAACTCTCGGCGCTCATGCGCTCGTATGTTGTGGACCACGAGACTCCAAACGCCCCGAGCGGAGAAGCGGCTGAAGGCGGTCCCGCGAAAGACCTTCCTGTCTTCGATATCGATGGCGTTCGCTTTGGACTCGCCTTCACCTTTGACGACCTTGACGACTTCGATGCCTTCGACTTTGACCTGGACGTGCTGATGTACCTCGACAGCTGTGGGTTTGTCATGGACGACCCCTCTTCGGGCATGGGCGCGGCAATCACGGATGGCCGTTTCCTGGACGATGCGGAGGCAACGGGTGCCTGGGTTGTGGGCGTGGGCTCCCTCGGGACCTATGGCACGCAGGTGTGCATTGGCGGAAGCTTTGTCCTCACCCCCTGGGGCGAGCTTGCCGCCCAGGCGGTCACGTTCGATGAGGACCTGCTCATCGCAGATGTCGATCCCGAGTTTGGCGGGCCCCTTGACCACCCGCTCACTCCCGAGGTCTTCGACCGTCCGCTCGTCGGATGGAACGCGCTCGCACAGGGGCTCTCCGAGTCGCTCTCGCAGATGGGGTTCACGCAGGCGGCCGTGCTCGTCGACGGCACGTTGGACTCCTGTGCCGTTGCGACGCTCGCAACCGATGCGCTTGGCCCCACCAACGTCCACGCGCTTCTCGTGACCGGCGCAGACGACAAGCTCGACGCATCTGCCCGCAAGCTCGTCGAGAATCTCAGGCTGCCCGTTCGCGAGCTTCCCATGGCCGCGCTCTCGCCCGACCGGGAGCTTGCCGCAGACCTCGCGAAGGCGCACCTGGCAGCGCTCGCGCGCGAGGAGGGCGCCATGCCGCTCTCGAATCTAGACAAGACCGCGATGGCTTTGGAGGTCATGCCTGGCATGCTGGCACCTGCCGGGCTCGCCCCGCTGGGTGACGTCTATCGGTACGGCGTCCTCGAGCTCGTACACATGAGAAACACCATCTCGCCTGTCATCTCGCGTGACTCCCGGCGGGCGTTTGAGGTGCCTGCCATCCCGGGCATCGAGGAGTGCGGACACACGCCCGAGCAGCGCCTTGAGTTTGTCGACTACGTGCTCGCAAGCCATATCGAGTGGCGAAGGCCGCTCTCTGACATCGCCGATGATGGGGGCCACCCTCAGGTTGCCTCCGCCATTCTCGACCGCCTTGCCTCGTGCGAGCCGGGCCGTCTGTCCTGCGGCCTTGTCATCGTGATGTCCACGTGCACCCTTGACGACGCGCCGTGGCCGCTGGGCATGGCGTGGCGGGATCGTCCGCGCACAAAGGCGGAGCGCTCGGGGGAGGCCATGGAGGGCGCAATCTCGCTTGGCGAGGATGTGGACAAAGCCATTGTCGAGAAGACCAAGATGGCCATGGCGGAGAGGCGGGACGGGCCGGTGCGGCGCGAGGCCGAGGAGTCGAGCCAGGACTCCGTGGGGAAGCGCGACCACGAGCAGGACATGCGCGAGGTGGTAAACCTTCTACGCGACCTCTCGATTACTGGTGGTCTCGCGGCCGATCAGCAGGATGGACGCGTTGGGAGGCATGGCCAAGGCGGGCGACCCGGTCCTGGCGGTGCACCAGGCGATGGCTCGGTATGGAGGACCTTCTCAGAGAACTGAGTTTGCCCTTCTTAGGGGCGCGCGGTATGCTAAACTAGAACGAACGTTCTAACAAGCCCGCGCGAGAGGAGGGTGCATGGTCATCCTGGGCATAGATCCCGGCCTTGCGAACACAGGCTGGGGCGTAGTCGAGACACGTGGCTCTGTGTGCAGGGCGCGCGCATACGGCTGCGTCTCAACCTCGTCGTCCGAGTCCATCGATCGACGGTTGGGCAAGATTTACGAGGGTATCGCCAACGCCATCGAGACCTATGTGCCCAGCCAGCTCGCCATCGAGAAGATCTTCTTTGGCGAGAACTCCCGCTCGGCGCTTGCAACGGCGCATGCCCGCGGCGCCGCCCTTGTCGCGGCAGCGGAGGCGGGCCTCGAGCTGGGTGCGTATACGCCCATGCAGATCAAGCAAGCGGTGGTGGGTACAGGGTCTGCTGACAAACGCCAGGTCATCTTCATGGTGAGGAACATTCTCGCCCTTGACCACGACCCGCGTCCGGACCACTGCGCAGATGCCCTTGCCGCTGCCATCTGCCATGCCAACCTCACGCGCACGCAGCGACTCACACGCGAGGGGGCGGCCGTGCAGGTCTTCGAGCAGCAGAAGGCACAGGAGGCTCTCGATGCCGCCACGGCGCGCGGCGTCACGGCGGCGGCAACTGCTGCACGTCTCGCCGGGGCCCGCGGCGAAGGCTCGCCACTTGGCCACGTTAGGCAGAGCAGGAGGAACACCCAATGATCGTGCAGCTCACGGGCACTCTTGTCGAGGTGCTACCCACCCACGTCGTCATCGATGTGAGCGGCGTCGGCTATGAGCTTGGCGTCTCGGCAACTACGGCGGCATCACTGCCGGCGGTGGGAGAAGCCGGGGTCACCGTGCTCACGCGCATGCTCGTGAAGGAGAACGCGGTCGAGCTCTACGGCTTTGCCACGCGCGAGGAGCGCGCCGTGTTCGACAAACTCGTCGCCGTATCCGGCGTGGGTCCAAAGCTGGCCTTGGCGGTTCTCTCTACGTTCTCCCCGGCAACGCTTGCCACCATCGTCACCCTTCAGGACGAGGGACGCATGGCCCAGGTTCCCGGTGTTGGCCGCAAGAAGGCACAGCGACTGCTGGTTGAGCTGCAGGATGTCTTTGCCAAGGACGCAACCCTGCGCGGCCTGGTTGGCATGAGCGAGCCTGCCTCGCAGCGCTCCAAACTGCCCGATACCTCGCAGTCTGTCGCCGAAGAGGCTACGGCTGCGCTGCTTTCCATGGGCTTCTCGCCGCAGGAGGCAGAGCTTGCACTGGATGGGCATGAGGAGGCCGGAGCATCAACGGTCGAGAAGGCCATACAGTTCGCGCTCAAGAGGATTGGGGGCAACCTGTGACGTGGGAGGCTCAGGAGGAGGACCTCTTCGACGACGTGCCGGGCTCTGGCCATGGCCATGGTGGTCCGCGTCCCGTGACGGGGGAGCTTACGGCTGACGACCTTGACGTCGACCGCAGCCTTCGTCCTACTACGCTTGACGAGTACTGTGGCCAGGAGCGTGTGCGCGATAACCTCCGCGTGCTTATCGCCGCTGCAAAAGACCGTCACGAGACCCTCGATCACGTGCTCTTCTCTGGCCCTCCGGGGCTGGGAAAGACCACGCTTGCCAACGTAGTCGCAAACGAGATGGGTGCCCGTCTGCGTACCACGTCGGGCCCGGCAATCGCGCGCACGGGAGACCTCGCTGCCATACTCACCAACCTCGAGGAGGGCGACGTCCTCTTTGTGGATGAGATTCACCGTCTCAACCATCAGGTCGAGGAGGTCCTCTATCCCGCCATGGAGGACTTCTTCCTCGACATCGTCATAGGCAAGGGGCCGGCGGCGCGCTCAATTCGCCTCGACGTTCCACACTTCACGCTTATCGGCGCAACCACGCGTACGGGGCTTCTCACCGGACCCCTTCGCGACCGTTTTGGCATCTCGTATCGCCTGGACTACTACACCGTCGACGAGCTCAAGCGCATCGTGCAGCGCTCGGCTGCCATCCTTGGAGTCGAGATTGACGAGCAGGGCGCCGCCGAGATTGCCTCGCGTTCGCGCGGCACGCCACGCCTTGCCAACCGGCTCCTCAAGCGCGTGCGTGACTACGCCCAGGTCCGGGCCGGCGGTTCCATCACGTGGGAGGTCGCCGCCGAGGCGCTCTCGTTCTTCGAGATTGACGAGATGGGCCTTGACTGGATGGACAAGAAGATCCTAACGGCGCTTACGAGCACCTTCAGGGGACGTCCCGTGGGACTCACCACCATCGCCTCGGCGGTAGGGGAGGACCCCTCCACCCTCGAGGACGTCTACGAGCCCTATCTCCTGCAGCGGGGTCTCGTCGTTCGCACGCCCCAGGGGCGCCAGGCAACGCCTGCGGCGTTCGAGCACCTTGGCATGCCGCTCCCACCACAGCGCTAGAATCGTGGACGCGGTAGCGTTCGCAGAGAGGATGGCACCATGCTTGAGAGGGACTACATCACCGAGCTCATCTCGCAGTTCGTCGAGGCGGTGACAAGGGCGCTCAGACTTGCTGTCGAGAAGGGCGACCCCGTCTCCTGCCAGGAGGTCGAGCAGCAGGTTGCAGACCTCGTCGACCTTGATGTCCAGACGGCCATGGCCCTTTCGCCAGACTCTCTCGTCACGATGCTCGTGCTCTCTGGCATGGGGGACTCCATTGCCGCGTACGTGTGCTATGCGCTCGACCGCGTCTCTCGCGTGTAC
>CAJMLD010000147.1 GCA_905214175.1 uncultured bacterium | reverse complement strand
CTACTGACCGCGTGACCGGCTGGGGCCACTCCGTGAGGCAGAGCTCCGTTATTGGTGAGCCGCCCCGCTGGTTGCCGCTTCAACGCGACGGTCGCAGCACGTGAGACAGACGGTCATGAGCGCCAG
Source organism: uncultured bacterium (assembly GCA_905214175.1). Taxonomy (GTDB): domain Bacteria; phylum Actinomycetota; class Coriobacteriia; order Coriobacteriales; family Atopobiaceae; genus Tractidigestivibacter. The sequence goes on along the minus strand of CAJMLD010000147.1, from coordinate 4,387 downwards.
GAGCCCGGCTGCAACCACAGGTAGGAGAATCGGCGAGACCCTCTCAACAATAACGCCCATAAGCGGCGGAAACGCCATCGAGCCCACATAGGCGCAGGCCATCTGCAGTCCCATGAGCGACTGCGCGTTCTGCGAGCCAAAGCGCACGGGCGTGAGCTGAATCATCTGTGGGTAAATGGGAGCGCAGCCCAGGCCGAGAAGCGCGAGGCCCAAGCCGAGGCCCGCCTCGCTCGGTGAGACCATGAGCACGACAAGTCCAATGCCCATGATCGTCTCGCCTAGCCTGAGGAGCTGCTTGCCATCAAGTCGCAGGGTAAGCACGCCCGAGAGAAACCTCCCCACCGTTATGCCTGCATAGAAGAGGCTGGCGAGAAGGGCGGCCGTCTGTGCAGAAACGCCGTGCCCTAGCACAAGGAACGTCGAGGCCCACAGCCCGCATGCCGACTCGAGTGCGCAGTAGCAGAGAAACCCTGCCATCGCGAGCTTCACGCCGGGGAGGGCAAGAAGCTCGCGACGCGTGGGGACGGTGTGCCTCCCGTCTTGGTCGGCCGCGTCGTTTTGGTCGTGCCACAACGGGATGCTCAGAGTGATTGCCGCCACGAGTGCCACTTGGAGAGCGCCCACGATGCGGTAACCTCCCGGCCAACCGGCGGAGCTGCCCATCTGCCACGACATGATCATGGGTCCGCCGGCGGCACCGAGTCCCCAGCAGCAGTGAAGCCAATTCATGTGGCGTGCGGCGTAGTGCGTTGCTACGTAGGCGTTAAGCGATGCGTCCACCGCTCCAGCACCCAAGCCATATGGAATAGCCCAAAGTGCAAGCTGCCAGAACTCAGCCGAGGCCGAGAAGCCAAAGAGGGCAACCGCGGTGAGCGCCACCGAGAGTGCGGTGAGCTTACCCGTCCCCAACCGGCGCACGAGTTGCACGGTCAGCAGGCTCGAGACGATGGTTCCCAGGCAGATGATCATCGATATGACGCCCGCCAGCGAGACGTTGGCGCCGATGCTTACATGCATAGCAGGCCAGGCTGCGCCAAGAAGACCGTCCGGTAGTCCCAGGCTCACAAAGGCCAGGTAGATGATGCTGAGAAGTGCGGTGGTCATATGATGTGGCTCCCGGGTGCGTCGAGACTGCTGATGAGCCCATGCTAACGGCGAGTCGCTGGCTTCGCAAACCGGCAGTAGGGGCTGCGTTGTGCCGCGCGCGTAGAACGGCGCCACAGCGAGGGTTTCCGCAGCAGTTGCTGCCAAAGGTGGCCCTGTGGCGCCGGGATGACGCCACAGCGACGGTTCCGTACGAAGTTGCTGCCAAAGGTGGCCCTGTGGCGCCAAAACGGCGCCACAGCAGGAGTTACGTACGCAGTTGCTTCGAAAGGTGACCTTGTGGCGTCAAAATGACGCCACAGTGGCATTTCCTGCGACCTTCCCAGAGCGTCCGAATGCTGCCGCCGCGCTGCCGTTAACCAACCTTTTCGAAAATTGCCGGAGGTCAATCGTAAGCTGAAGGCCATCCAAGAGGACGTGGGAGGTGCCTCAGGCATTTCCCTAGGACGAAAGGAGCGCCATGAAACTGAAAGGATCCCAGACTGTTCGCATCGGGGGGTCGCTCTTAGCGCTCGCCTCCGCCCTCGTGCTGGCGGTGTCCCTCCTTGTCATGCCGTCTTTGGCGTGGGCGGCCGGCACCACGACGGTGTACCGCCTCTATAACCAGTGGTCCGGCGAGCACCTCTTCACGACCAGCGGTAGCGAGTACAGCTACCTGGGGAGCATTGGCTGGAACCAGGAGGGCACGGCCTGGACGTCGCCTGCCTCGAGCAGCAGGCCAGTCTACCGCCTCTACAACCCGTACTCGGGCGACCACCACTATACGATGGACGTTTCCGAGTACGACTACCTGTGGAGCATTGGCTGGAACAAGGAGGACGTGTCGTTCTATTCCGCTGACCCCGGCGCTGGCGCCCCTATCTACCGCCTCTTCAACAAGTGGCTCACGCAGGGCACCCACCTCTTCACCACGAACGGACAAGAGTACAGCTACCTGGGGAGCATCGGCTGGAACCCGGAGGGAGTGGCGTTCTACGCGCTGAACGGGTCCTCCAGCAATCCAGGCAATCCGAGCAACCCCAGCAATCCAGGCAACCCCAGCAATCCAGGCAACCCCAGCAACCCCAGCAACCCCAGCAACCCCAGCAATCCGGGCAACCCAAGTACGCCTACGAACCCCGACACTCCGGCCAATCCAGACAAACCCGACAACCCAAGCAATCCCGACAAGCCCGACAACCCGGATACGCCTGTCACTCCCACTGAGGTGTCTGGCACCTTTGGCGTTAAGAATAGCTGCACGTAGAAGCTCGACAGCACGGGCACCCTCACGATCTCTCCCACGGATGGTGTCTCGGGAAAAATGCTGAGCGTGGGCTCTGCCATTAGCGATTCAGGCAAGATTGATGTCAACCAGAAGGTCATCAAAAAGATCGTCGTCGAGAAGGGCGTGAAGACTCCGGCATCTGGCTACAAGCTCTTCTCGGAGAACGTCCACAACTCGAACAACGATCAACCCGACCCCTTCATGCAGGGCATCGAGGAGATTGACCTCCGGAACCTCGACACGTCGGCTCTGGAAGACACCAGCAACATGTTCTACGGCTGCAGCTCCCTCAAGAGCATCCCCGGCTTCTCGTCGCTCAATCTCTCCAACGTCACGTCTACGCCAAAGATGTTCTACGGCTGCAGCTCGCTCTCTGACATCTCGTTCCTCTCCAGCTGGGACGTCTCCAAGGTGGACGGCTCCATGTCCGGAATGTTCCAGGGCTGCTCTTCCCTTGCTGACCTTACGCCGCTTGCACGTTGGGACGTCTCTCATGTGACGGACATGTCCAAGATGTTCTCCGACTGCACGTCTCTGAGGAGCCTTGCTGGCCTTGGGAACTGGAACATGGGCAGCGTGAAGGATGTAAACAAGATGTTCTATGGTTGCGCGTCCCTCGCAGACATCTCGGCTCTTTCTGGTCGAGACGTCTCCAAGGTGACCAACTTCGACTGGATGTTCTCTGGCTGCACGTCCCTCACGAATGTCTCGGCGCTGCGCGACTGGAGTCCCGCTGCCGTTGGGAGCTCCATGTATAGAGTGTTCGAGGGCTGCACGTCGCTAAGTGACATCTCTGGACTCACCGGCTGGAACGTCTCAAACGTCAGGAGCATGAACGGTATGTTCAGTGGCTGCTCCGCCCTCACGAGCCTTGCGCCCCTCTCGTACTGGAATGTTTCAAGCGTGACGGACATGGGCAGCATGTTCTCCGGTTGTCGCTCCCTAACGAGCCTGGCCGGCCTCTCCGGCTGGAACACCTCGAAGGTGGCACACATGCCCTTCATGTTCCAGAACTGCACCGCGCTTACGGATGCCTCTGCCATCTCCGGATGGAATGTGTCCTCGGTGAAGAGCATGGAGAACATGTTCGCTGGCGATAACTGCTCGAAGCCAAGCTGGTACAAGGCGTAACGCTGGGGGAGAACCCCAACAGCACCTGACCGCCTGCGCCCTCCGGCGAGACCATTTCGCCGGAGGGCCTTGTTTGTACTTAGATGCCGCGGCGACTTCGTATGCGCTTGCTGCGGGAACTTGCTTTGTGGCGCCAGAACGGCGCCACAGCATCGACTTCGTACGAAGTTGCTGCCAAAACGCGTCCTGTGGCGCCGGATTGACGCCATAGCGACGGTTCCGTACGAAGTTGCTGCTCCGATGCGCCCTCTGGCGTCAAAACGGCGCCATAGCGAGGGTTTCCGCAAACCGCTCTACCACAACAAAGAACCCCTCCGGCGCCGTGGGGCACCGAAGGGGCATTGGGCGAGACAATCGCGGCACCAAGGGCAGAAAGCGCTACTCCAGCTCAAACGCTCCCGTGTAGAGCTGGTAGTACGTGCCATGCTTGGCGATGAGCTCGTCATGCGTACCGCGCTCGATGATGCGGCCATGGTCAAGCACGATGATCACGTCGGAGTTGCGGACGGTCGAGAGCCTGTGCGCAATCACAAACGTGGTGCGTCCGTACATGAGGGCGTCCATGCCACGCTGCACAATCTGCTCGGTGCGTGTGTCGATGGAAGATGTTGCCTCGTCAAGGATCATCACCGGCGGGTCCGCAACGGCCGCGCGCGCAATTGAGAGCAGCTGGCGCTGCCCCTGCGAAAGCTGGGCTGCGTTGTCGGAGAGCATCGTGTTGTAGCCCTCCGGCAGACGCCGGATGAAGCTGTGGGCGTTGGCGAGCTTAGCCGCGCCAATGCACTCCTCGTTGGTGGCATCCAGGCGCCCGTAACGGATGTTGTCCATGAATGGAAAAGGCTCAGGAACAGGTAAGCGGACAGATAGAGAAGACCGAGACAGAAG
>CAJMLD010000146.1 GCA_905214175.1 uncultured bacterium | reverse complement strand
GGTCCTCGGAGAAGTACTCAAAGTTGCGTCCGCAGAGCGGCGAGCGCTTCATGCACAGGCCCGGCCCCAGGAGCGTGCCCACGCCCTGGGCCGCGGCCTCCTCGCCAAGCGCCTCGCCGATCTTCTCGCCAAGCGCCTCGTCCCAGGTGTTGGCCACCGTGACCGCCGTGGGGAAGCAGGTGGCGGGCTCGGAACCCGCGATTCCCAGGTGATCGGCAGCACCAAGCTGGTGGCGCAGGCCGTTGGGGCCATCGGAGAACTCCATCTCGGGAATGCCAAGGCGCTCCGAGCCCCAGCTCCCAAAGGTCGTGGCCCCCTGGAGAAGCGCGCACTTCTCCTCCAGCGTCATCTTCCCGATAATGTCCGCGTGCTTCATCGAACCCGCTCCCTTACTTGCCTGGCGCATGCGTGCGCCCCTTGTCTTCCACAACTCTATTTCCTCGCCCGACCCGCTAGGGAAACGTGGCACATTCGGTCAACCAGCTGCCACGAATGGCCCGTCTGGACGCTCGGCGTTCCCGGGTCAGACCCCGCGCGCGGCGAGGAGAACCTCCTCCATACGTAACAGTAGGTCGTGCGGTCACAGCGGCATGATCGGGGGCGTAACCCGTCAAAACTAGGTCGCGGACTGCAACGGCACCGCGCAGGCGTGCAACCGCTCGAAGGAAACGATTAAGGACGCCACCCATGGGTGCCTTCCTTCACGTACCATATTCACCGGGGATAGGGGGACACATGTATCGCATACTCATGGTCGAGGATGACGAGCGCGAGGCCGAGACGCTCCGTCACAGTCTTGAGCGCTATGCACGCGAGAACAACTTGGAGTTCCAGGTGAGCTGGGAGAAGTCCGCCTTGGGCGCCACTTCAGGCGACGCCAAGTTCGACCTCATCTTCATGGACATTGGGCTTCCCGGCATCAACGGCATGGAGGCGGCCACGCTCATCCGCACCTACGACTCCGAGACGCCCATCATCTTTGTGACCAACCTCGCACAGTATGCAGTGCGCGGCTACGAGGTGGATGCCCTCGACTTTGTGGTGAAGCCCGTCTCGTACTTCAACTTCCGGATGCGCATGGACAAGGCGATGCGCATCCTCAAGAGGAACTCCGGCATGAACGTGGTCGTGACGTCCCACGACGGACTGCGCGTAATCCCGGCGGCAGAGCTGGTGGCCGTCGAGGTCTCCAACCACAGCCTTGTCTACCACCTCGCCGACGGGCAAACGTACGTGGTGCGCGGAAGCCTCTCGAAGACCGAGGAGGAGCTCTCGCAGGCTCCCTTCGTGCGGATCTCGAACAGCTGCCTGCTCAACATGGCGTTCGTGCGCACCGTGACCGGCTCTGAGGTGCGTACCACCACGGGCGAGACGTACTTCTTCAGCCGCTCCAAGCGCCGGGCGGCCGTCGACGAGATAGCCAAGTACCTGGGCGGATCTATCTGATGGACGTCACCCTTGCGGCAAGCTCACTCGAGACGGTCGCGCAGATTGCTGCCGCCATGCTCCTGTTTGCCTGGTCGCTCCACAGAAGGCCGCACTTCTGGGTGCGCCTCGCTGGCCTTGCCGTAGCGGCAGCCGCCCTCACGCTGGCGGGCGTCGGCGTAGCGGGCGCAACGGGCATCTCCACGAGCGCAGGCCCCTCGCGCGTGCTGGCGGAGCTCGCGCTCTTCTCGCTTCTGCTCGTGGTGTCCGTCCCGGTGCTTCTCGCCCTCTTCGACACGTCAGTGTGGGTGGCGCTCTTCTTTGCCACCACGGGATACACCCTGCAGAACCTGGCAAGCGGAGCCGAAGGGCTTCTCGTCTTTCTTCTGGGGCCGCGGCCCCTCTCCCTCCAACTGGCAGAGACCGCCGCCGTCACCGCCATCGTCTACCTTCTGGGGTACGTTGCCTTCGCTCTGCCGGTGAGACGCCACCGCCTGACCGATGTCGAGGACCGCACCATGCTCGTGGTCGTGGCGGCGGTGATTCTCGTGGTCATCGCCTTCGACCTGGTGAACAAGACGCTTCCCTGGCTGGGCGCGAGCACAAATGACGTGGTGCTCCTGCGCGTGATCCACGGCATCTCCTGCGTATTCATGCTCACTGTTGAGTTTGAGCTTCTCTACACGAGAAGCCTGCGCACGAACGTCGCCGCCATGGAGCGCGCCCGTGCCGACGACGCCAAGGGCCTGGCCGCATCCCGGGCGAACGCACAGGCGATCAATGTGCGCATGCACGACATCCGCCACCAGCTGCGCGACCTCGAGGCCCTGGGCTTTGTGGGAACCGAGGCGCTCGTGGAGCTGGAGCGGCAGCTCAACGTCTACGATGCCACCGTGAAAACCGGCAACGTCGCCCTGGATACCGTGCTTACCGAGAAGGGCCTGGTATGCGAGCGAGAGGGCATCTCGCTGGGCTGCGTGGCCGACGGTGACGTGCTCTCGTTCATGGCGCCCGCCGACATCTACTCGCTTTTTGGAGACGCCGTCGACAACGCGATAGAGGCCGTCGAGAAGCTCGACAAGCCCGAGAAGCGCGTAATCGACCTGACGGTGAGAAGCACCGGAGGCATGGTAAGCGCGCACGTCGAGAACTACTTCCGCGGGGACGTGCGGCTCTCGAACGGCCTGCCGCTCCGCCAGTCCTCCCAAGACGCCCGCGGCTATGGAGCTCGTCACATGCGCGCCGTGGCGGAGCGCTACGGCGGCTCGATCACCACCAGCACCGATGGCGACCTCTTCCGTCTCGACGTGCTCATACCGCTTCCCGAAAAGGAGGTGCGACAGTGAGCGCAACCGTCGCCGCAATCATGACGAGAGCAGCCGTCATCCTCGGCGTGACCATCTCCTCTCAGCTAGTGGTCGCCATAGCCATGTTTGCCACCCTGCTTCCCCGGCGCAGGCTTCTCGCGGCGCGCGCGGTCGCGTCCTGCGTCGCGTTGACGCTCATCTCGATTGCGCTCTACAGGACCTCGCTCATCGTCTCGGTCTTTTCGACGCGGGCGGTCTCGTTTGCGGCGGAGGCGCTGGACTTTGTCGCCATGCTTGCGCTTATTGTGGCCGGGCTGGTCTTCTGCTACCAGGTGTCTATCTGGACGGCGCTGTTTTGCGCGACGGCGGGCTACCTCATCCAGAACCTCGCGAGCTGCGTAACCTACTCGGCGTTCCTGCTGGTTGAGGGTACCGGGACAAACATGTCGAGCGGACTTTTCCTCCCGCTCAACCTTGTGGGCATGGCCGCGGTCTATCCCGTGTGTTACTGGTTCTTTGTGAGGCCCATACGCAAGAATGGCCTGGTGGAGATTGAGAACAAGAAGATTCTCCTGGTGCTTGCGCTGGTGGTTCTCATCGCCATCGTCTTTGACATGGAGAACAAGCACCTGCTTGCAGCCGGCATTCCCGTGCCATGCGTGATGGTGCTGCGCGCCGTGCACGACGTGATCTGCGTCTTCTCGCTGGTGCTGGAGTTCGAGATGCTCTACTCGCGCCGGCTGGAGTCCGACGTGGCGTCCCTTGAGCGCATGGACGCCGACCAGGAGGCTCACTACAACCTCATGCGTGAGAGCGTCGAGGCCGTAAACGCACGCATGGCGGCACTGCGCAGCCGTGTGCGCGCCGCGGCTCGCGAGGGTGGTGCCGATGCGGAAAAGCTCAAGGAGCTGGCGAGCGAGACGCGTATGGCCGAGCTCAAGCTCAAGACCGGAAACGATGCGCTGGATGCGTTGCTCTTCGTTAAAGGCCTGGTATGCGAGCGCGAGGGCGTGACCCTCTCGTGCATCGCCGACGGATCAGCGCTGGACTTCATGGACCCTGTGGACATCTACTCGCTTGTGGGCAACGCTCTCGACAACTCCCTGGATGCCGTGCGCAAGGTGGCCGACCCCGAGAAGCGCGCGATTGGTCTGGTGGCGCGACGCAGCGGTGACATGCTTACGCTGAATGTGACCAACTACTACGTTGGCAACGTCACGATGGTCGACGGGTTGCCCCAGACCACGGCCGCCGACCCCACCGGGCACGGCTTGGGGTCGCGCTCCATGCGTGACGTTGCCGAGAAGTACGGGGGTACCGTGACCTTCAGCAGCGACCGCGACCTTTTCCACGTGAACGTGCTGGTACCGATTCCGGAGGAGTAGGGGCTGCGGTGGCGCGGGCGGCGGCGCGGGCGGCGGCGCGGGCGGGCGTCTCGGCAGCGGCTCGGGCAGCCCGATGGAGCTGCTGAGAATAAGTTCGACGTTTCCGTTATGCTGGACGATGTTATGTGTCGAATTCCTTCTCAGCAGTGCATTGGGCGGGGTTAGTATCGCCAATTCCGCCGATAGTCGCCTCGTGGAGGCGAGGCGAGCGACTGTCTACCGTGGTATTATTTGGCCACATTGGATAGTTCCTCGATGAAGGAGAGGTCATGCCAAAAACCGTCCCCATTCGTGACCTTAAGGACACCGCAGCCTTCGCGAGGATTGTCGAGGACTCCGATGCCCCGGTGACTGTAACGCGCAACGGATATGATTCGTTTGTCGTCATGCGCAGCAGTGACTACGACGCCATGAGAGAAGAGC
>CAJMLD010000145.1 GCA_905214175.1 uncultured bacterium | reverse complement strand
GCACGCGCGACCGCAGCAAAGGCAAGCGTGCCGCGAACGTCCTGCGTTCCCGCACGCCTGCCAGACTCCTGGCCGCCACCAAAGGACTGCGGCGCCAGGGGAACGCGCCCGCGAACGAGAAGCGCACCCACGCCAACGGGACCGCCGAGCTTGTGAGCCGCAAGGCTCACGGCGTCGGCCTGAGACACGTCGAGGGGAATACGCCCAAACGCCTGCACGGCGTCGGTGTGAAAGAGGGCACCGGCCGCATGGGCTGCCAAGGCCAGCTCGGAGACGGGCTGCACCACGCCCGTCTCGTTATTGGCACTCATAACAGAGACGAGCGCGCAATCAGGTCCAAGCGCCTCTTCGAGCGCAGGGCGAGATACCACGCCGTCCCTTCCGGGCTTAACGAGGGTCACCTCGAAGCCCCGGTCCCTAAGCATTCCCGCCACATCGAGCTCGGAGTCGTGCTCGATGGCAGAAAGAACAACGCGGGTGCGCTTGCGATCGCGCTGGTGGGCACCGCGGGAGAGGCCGAGAAGGGCAAGGTTGTTGGACTCGGTGCCGCCTGACGTGAAGACAACGTCCGAGGGCCTGAAGCCTCCGCCAACGCAGCGGGCAATGTCGCGTCGCGCGCCGTCCAGGGCGCGCGACGCCTCGCGGCCTGGCGTGTGGAGCGAGTTTGGATTGGCGCCTGCTATGGAAGACGCCTCATAGTCACGCTCGGCAGCAAGCGACTCCTCGCGGGCGGGCGCGCTTGCGGCGTAGTCGAGGTATACGGTTGTGCGGGCGGTCACGCTTCTCACGCTCTCCTCGTGAGGCCGGACTGCCCAGCCTCGGTAATCTCGCAGATGGCACTTGCGCGGTCAGCCTTGCCAAAGACGGCGCTGCCGGCAACAAGCAGACGGGCGCCGGCGGCGCAGACGTCAGCGGCGTTTGCGGGCGAGATGCCACCGTCGACCTCGATGATGGGGTTCACGTGACGCTCGTCGCACATGGCCTTGACCTGGCGAATCTTGCGGAGAGACCCGGGAATGAACTTCTGGCCGCCAAAGCCGGGGTTCACGGTCATCACCAGCACCAGATCCACGTCCTCGATGATGGCGTCGAGAACGGAGACGGGCGTGCCAGGATTGATGGCAACGCCGGCCTTGGCGCCCTTCTCGCGAATAAGGTTGGCAAGGCGGTTGGCGTGAGCCGTGGCCTCGTAGTGGAAGGTCACGATGTCGGCACCGGCCGCGAGGTACTCGGGGACCATCTGGTCGGGGTTGGAGATCATAAGGTGGGCATCAACAGGCGTCTGCGTGGCAGCCTTCACGGCGGAAAGGACGCCAGGTCCAAACGTAAGGTTGGGGACAAAGTGTCCATCCATCGCATCGAAGTGCACGTATCCCGCGCCGCCAATAGTGGCGAGCTCGTCTGCAAGATGGCCGAGGTCAGCCGAAAGGATTGAGGGTGCCACCTGCACGTTATTCTCTAGCATTGCTTCTCCTTTGATGCTTGCTATCGCTCTTCCATACCATAGAACTCCGTGCGTGGAGCACGGGTGAGAAGTCCCTCCATCGCGTCGCCAATGGGCTTGCCCTCAAAGAGCACGGCATGGACGCCAGCCGTGATGGGCACCTCGATGCCACGCTCCCGAGCAAGCTCGAGGACAGAAATGGAGGCAGGCACGCCCTCGACCACCATGTGCGTACGCGCCTGGTAGGACTCGAGCGTCTCCCCCGCCACCAGCGCGCGTCCAAAGCTCCTGTTGCGCGAGTGCTCGGAGGTGCAGGTAACCACAAGGTCCCCCATGCCCGCAAGCCCCATGCACGTCATGGGGTTGCCGCCAAGCGCCGCAACAACGCGGCCAATCTCGGCGATTCCGCGCGTCATGAGAACGGCAAGCGTGTTGTCCCCCATGCCCATGCCGCTCGCGATGCCGCACGCGATGGCCACCACGTTCTTGACGGCGCCACAGCACTCAACGCCGCGTACATCGTCGCTCACGTAAGCCCTGAACGTGGGTCCGGCGAGAATGCCCTGGAAGTAGGCGGCCGTACCCGCGTCCTCAGATGCCACGACCGCGGCCGAGACCATTCCCTTGCAAATCTCCTCGGCGTGGTTGGGGCCAGAGAGAGCGGCCACGCGAGCGGGGTAGCCAAGCTCTTGGGCGGCAACCTCGTGCATGAGGAGGTGGGAGCCCCGCTCCATGCCCTTTGAGAGCACGAGCACGCGCGCGCCCTTGGAGAGATGGGGCGCCAGGCTGTGGCAGGTCTCCCGCAGGTAGGCGGACGGCGTGGCGAGAATCTCGGCGTCTGCGCCCTCCACCGCCTGGGCAAGATCGCTGGTCGCAACGACGTTTGCCGCAAGCGTGTAGTCCGTGAGGTGGTTGGGGTTCCTATGCTCGCGGTTCATGGCGGCTGCGGCCTCTGGGGTGCGCGCCCAAAGCACGACCTCGTCGACAGCAGGTGCCACGAGCCCCGTCATGGCCGTTCCCCAAGAGCCAGCGCCTATAACGGCAACGCGGCTCACTTGGACTTCCCCTCCTCGTGATGGAACGAGAAGCGCTTCTCCTCGTGGTGCGCAAGCTTGCGGATGTTCTCGCGATGCGCCCACACGACGCAGGCGGCGACAATCACCATGGGAACAACAGCCATGGGCGTATAGCCCAGAACGGCAGTCCAGATGGGGAGCGAGACGGCCGCGCACGAGCTTCCCAGCGAGACAAAGCGCGTGGGAAGCGCAAAGACGAGAAATACGGCGAGAAGCTCAAAGGCAATGCGCGGGTCAAGCCCCAGCGCCGCACCAAATCCCACCGAGATACCCTTACCGCCATGGAACCCAAGGTAGGGCGAGAAGACATGTCCCAGCACGCACGCCGCATAGACGCACGTGAGAGCCCAGTCAAACGGCTGCCCAGGCGCAAACGCCTTGGCCTCGGCAAGGAAGCTTGAGAATGCCCAGGTGGCAAGTCCCGTGCAAAGCCAACCCTTGCCGGCATCAAGCAGCAGCGTGAGCCCCGCCGCCCATGCGCCCACGGAGCGTCCCACGTTGGTGGCGCCAATGTTGCCAGACCCCGTGTGGCGCACGTCGACGCCCCTCGAGCGGGCGATGAGCATGCCAAACGGGATGCCGCAGACGAAATACGCAATTGCGCACGCGATAAGCGTAGGTAGCAGGAGTGTCACTTGTCCCCCTCGGACTTCTTGCGAAAGCGCAGACGGATGGGCGTGCCCTCAAGGTCGAACCTCTCGCGCAGGCGGTTCTCGACAAAGCGCTTGTAGTTGTCATCCACAAGGTCGGGCGCGTTGCACCAGACGGTGATGACGGGAGGCCTGGAACCGGTCTGCGTGGCGTACTGCATCTTGAGGCGCCGGCCCTTGTCGGAGACCGTGTGTCCGCCCTCGCGAATCTCCTCGAGCAGGTTGTTGAGTTCGGAGGTACGCAGCTGGGCATCACGCGCCTGGGCAGCGGAGACAGCAAGCTGCAAGACCTTATCCGTTGCTCGACCCGTGAGGGCCGAAATGTTCACGTAGGGCACCCACGGAGCAAACTGCATGCGCTTGTCGATGGAGGCAACCACACGGTCGCGCTGGGCCTCGGTCTCAATGAGGTCCCACTTGTTGAGGCAGAGCACCAGGGCGCAGCCACGGTCAATGGCCATGTTGGCCACCTTCTGATCCTGCTCGGTGACGCCGTCGGTGGCGTCAACCACAAGAAGGCACACGTCGGCGCGCTCCATGGCCATGAGGCCGCGCACCATGCTGTAGTACTCCACGTCCTCGTGAACCAGGTTCTTCTTGCGCATGCCGGCGGTGTCTACCAGGCGAATCTTCTGCCCCTGCCACTCGATCATGGTGTCAATGGCGTCACGGGTGGTTCCCGCCACGTCAGAGACGATGGAGCGCTTCTTGCCGGCAAGGCGGTTGGCCAGCGAGGACTTGCCCACGTTGGGCCTGCCCACGATGGCGAGCGAGAGGATGTCCTCGTCCACCTCAAGCTCGTCTTCGGAGGGGAGCGCGGCAACAACCTCGTCGAGGAGGTCGCCCGTGCCGTAGCCGTGCGAGGCCGAGAGGGGCATGGGCTCGCCAACGCCCAGGGAATAGAAGTCCCAGAGGTTGTCGTTCTCGGTAGCGGGGTTGTCCTTCTTGTTGACCACGAGGAACACAGGCTTGTCCTGCTTGCGCAGAATCCTTGCGACCTCCTCGTCCTCGTCCGTGATGCCGGTGGAGCCGTCCACCACGAAGATAATGGCGTCCGCCTCCTGGGCGGCCATCACGGCCTGCTCGCGGATGTGCGGCGCGAAGGTGTCCTTCGACTTGACGGACTCGATGCCGCCGGTGTCGATGATCACAAAGTCGCGACCGTTCCAGTCGGCCTTGTGGTAGGAACGGTCGCGCGTGACGCCACGGCTCTCGTGCACGATGGCATCACGGCTCTGGACAATGCGGTTAACAAGGGTTGACTTGCCGACGTTGGGTCGACCGACCACGGCGACGACAGGCAGTGACATGAGGTGCTCACTTTCTCTTAGCGTATTTAGCACACTCGAGCATATCACGACCGCGTGGGCGCCTT
>CAJMLD010000144.1 GCA_905214175.1 uncultured bacterium | reverse complement strand
AGGAGGGCCGCATCACCGCGGCTACCGAGAGCCTCATCGACTACAACCGCTGTGGCACCCCGCTGATCGAGCTGGTCACCGAGCCCGACCTGCGCACGCCCGAGGAGGCCCGCCTCTTCATGGAGAAGCTGCAGCAGACGTTCAAGACGCTCGGCATCTCCGACTGCTCGCTGGAGAACGGCTCTATGCGCTGCGACGGCAACATCAGCCTGCGTCGCCGCGGCGAGACGCGCCTGGGCACTAAGACCGAGATGAAGAACATCAACTCGTTCAAGAGCCTGCACGATGCGCTTGAGTACGAGATTTGTCGCCAGGCCGAGGTGCTCGAGGAGGGCGGCATCATCTACCAGGAGACGCGCCACTGGGAACCCAGCCGACGCCGCACCGTGGTGATGCGCGTGAAGGAGACGGCGGACGACTACCGCCTGTTCCCCGATCCGGACCTGGCGCCCTTTGACCTCACCGATGACTTCATCGAGGAGGCGCGCGAGAAGATCCCGGAGCTTCCGGATGCCAAGCGCGACCGCTACATGCGCGACTACGGTCTCAAGCGCGCTGACGCCGCCCAGCTTGCGGGCGACCCTGCCGTCGCTGACTTCTTCGAGCAGGCACTTGAGAGTGCGCCCAAGAAGGCGGTGGCTACCATCGCCAACGTGATGGTGAACCTTGCACCGAGCTTCGACGCGCTTTCGCCCGCGCAGGTGCGGAGCATCTCCGGACTTCTCGCCGAGGACGCCATCACGTTTGCGCAGGCACGCGAGGTGCTTGAGGCGGTCAACGGCACCGAGAAGGACCCGGAGCGCGTGGTGGACGAGCGTGGCATGCGCCAGGTTACGGATACGGCGGCGCTCGAGCCCATCGTGGACGAGGTGCTGGCGCGCTGCACCGATCAGGTCCAGCAATACCGCGACGGCAACAAGAAGGTTGTGGGCTACCTGGTGGGGCAGTGCATGAAGGCGTCGAAGGGCTCGGGCAACCCCAAGCTCTTCAACAAGCTGCTTACGGAACGGCTCGAGGCGTAGTGCGACGACGGTACCCAGTGCTGTTGTGAATGCGTGGCCCCCCTGGTGTCGGCTTGGCGCCAGAGGGGCCGTTTTGGCGGCAAGCGCGTACGAAGTCGTCGCTGTGGCGCCGTTTTGGCGCCGGAGGGCCGGTTGTAGCAGCAAGTGCGTACGAAATCCCCGCTGTGGCGTCAATTCGTCGCCACAAGGCGCGTTCCCGCAGCACCTCCGTACAAAGTTGCCGCTCCGGCGCCAAATTCTCGCCGGAGCGGCACTTCTTGCAGAGAGGACCGTCGCCTTCTCGCGCGTGGACCTCGCGCGCTACTCCTCGCTCTGCGCCAGCGGAGAATCACCCTCGGCGCGCATGCGCTCGATTCTTCTCAGAAGGCTGTCCTTGTGCGGATAGGAGTGCGACTGGGCAATGTCGTTGCTCTCGTCCGGATAGAAGCGGAAGAAGTAGTTGCCCGAGAGGGTCTGGAAGATGCGGTACTTGGGCGCCGCCACCGGCTGCCAGTCGAGCGAGGTGGTGTCCTCGACTGCTGCGTCCTTCGCGGTCTTGCGAATGCGATTGATGCCATCAAGGCAATCGTCCTTGGACGGGAAGACCATGGACGTGGCGACGATGTGGCCGTTGCTTGCACACAGGTTGAAGAGGTATCTTCCTTCGTTCTCGTTGAGTACGTACTGCCCCATACTAATCACCCCAAACGCTTGAAACGGATACACCTTGGGCCCGTAGGCCGACGTTAGGGTATAGATTCCACTCCCGCGGGGTAGCCAAGCGACCAAGATGGCGAGCGGTCGCTTTTGGGACGGAATCGGCAGGGGTGTGCCACGTTGCCTGTCGAGGGCCCCAACACGTGGTTTCGTTTCCATCGGGTTTCGCATTGGCGGGTGACCGCGACGCATAATCTCTCCGGCCGTATAAATACCCCAGTGCAACACTAGGAATTAACCCAAGCCACGTGGTGGCCAAGTCCCCAAAGGGAGGCGCAGGAGTTGGAGAACCTCGCACATCCGAGCACGCTCGCTACCCGCGCCTGTTGCACGCTCGCTGGCTGTCGCCGTTAGACACTCCTTTTGCCCAGCCTGGCAAAGAGGCTGGTGCCGCATTTCATTCCACATCACATCAAACATGCGAGAAGGTCCCTGCCTCACGGGGCCTGGCCTTGCTCGGCCATATCTGTGCACGTAGCGTCGGGTGCGCCCTCCGGGCAACCCGGATAGGAGAGGAACCATGTCTGCAGAGAACCACCAGTCCAACGAGAATCCCGTATCCCTCGGCGCCGCGACGCCATCGCGTCCTGTCGCGCTGCACCTCTCGACCCGCCTCATCCACGCCGGAACCACCACGGACCCAGCAACGGGCTCGGTGAATGTTCCCATCTACCAGACCTCGACGTATCGGCAGGTGGAGGTGGAGCGCACCATCTCTGGCTAGGAGTACTCCCGTACGGGCAACCCCACCCGCGCGGCGCTCGAGAGCCTCATCGCAGACCTCGAGGGTGGCGTTGCCGGCTTTGCCTTTGGCAGTGGCATGGCTGCCATCACCGCAGTTCTCTCGCTCCTCAATCAGGGCGACGAGGTCATCATTCCCACCAACGTGTATGGCGGCACGTATCGCGTGCTTGATAAGGTCTTTAACCACTTTGGCATCACGTACCGCATGGTCGACGCTACCCAGCCCTACGAGTTGGAGCACGCAATTGGGCCACGTACCAAGGCGGTTCTCGATGAGAGCCCTGCCAACCCGCTCATGAGCGTCACCGATCTTGCCGCGATTGCCGATGTGGCGCGTGAGCATAACGTGCTCTCCATTGTCGACAACACCTTCATGACCCCCTGGCTCCAGCGTCCGCTCGAGCTGGGCGCGGACATCGTCCTGCACTCCGCGACCAAGTATCTCGGCGGGCACTCGGACGTGGTTGCGGGCCTGGTGGTTGTGTCCACGGACGAGCTGGCGGAGCGTCTCGCCTTCATCCAGAACTCCACGGGCGGGGTCCTGGGGCCGCAGGACTCGTTCCTTCTCGTGCGCGGCATCAAGACGCTGGGGGTCCGCATGGACCGGCATGTGGAGAACGCCCAGTACATCGCCGAGGCACTGGCGAGAAACCCCGAGGTATCGGCCGTGCACTACCCTGGGCTTCCGGACGATCCCGGCTACGAGGTCCAGCGTCGCCAGGCCTCGGGTGCCGGAGCGATGATCTCGTTCGAGCTGGCTGCGGGCCACGACTACCGGGCGTTCTTCTGCTCCACGCACCTGGTTGCGCTGGCTGAGAGCCTTGGTGGCGTCGAATCCCTTGTCTGCCATCCGGCAACGATGACCCATGCGGCAATCCCCGCGGAGGTGCGCGAGAAGGTCGGCATCACCGACGGTCTCATCCGGCTCTCCGTTGGCATTGAGGACAAGGACGACATCCTCGCAGACGTCGAGGGTGCCATCACGGCAAGCAGGGAGGCCTAGCCATGCGTCACTACTATGACTCTGCCAAGGAGCTCGTTGGGAACACACCGTTGCTCAAGCTCAACAGCGTGGGCGCGCCCGAGGGCGTCGACATCTTTGCCAAGCTGGAGCTGTGGAACCCCGCCGGGTCGGTGAAGGACCGCACGGGCCTCTACATGGTGCGCGCGGCAGAGGAGAGGGGCCTGCTCAAGCCAGGTTCCACCATCGTTGAGGGTACCGCCGGCAACATGGGGCTGGGCATTGCCTTTGCGGCGATCGGTCGCGGCTACCACGTGGTCTTCGTGGTGCCCGAGAAGTTCTCCGAGGAGAAGCAGACGCTCATGCGCGCCCTGGGCGCACGCATTGTGAACACTCCGCGCGAGGACGGCATGCTGGGTGCGGCAGCCAAGGCAGAGGAGCTTCTCGGCCAGATTCCCAACTCCATTGCACTTCGGCAGTTCGAGAACGCCGCGAACCCGCAGGCGCACTACGAGACCACGGGTCCCGAGATCTGGCGCGACCTGGGCGGCAACGTGGACTACTTTGTTGCGGGTGCGAGCTCCGGCGGCACGTACACGGGCGTGGCGCGCTACCTCAAGGGGAAGAACCCCAAGGTCGTGGGCGTCCTTGCGGATCCGGTGGGTTCGACCATGGGCGGCGGCGAGCATGGAGACTACGACATCGAGGGCATCGGCAACGACTTTGTTGCCAAGACCATGGACATGTCACTGGTGGACCAGGTCATCAAGGTGACGGATGACGAGGCCTTCTCGGCGTCGCGCCTCATTGCGCGGGCGGAGGGAATCTTTGCGGGCTCGTCTTCCGGCGCGGCTCTCTCCGCGAGCCTCACGCTTGCAGGCCGACTTGCCGAGAAGGGCGAGCGCGCCACCATCGTGACGGTCTTTCCCGACCGCGGCGACAGATACTTCTCGAAGGGGCTGTACGCGTAGGGTCGGCGGTCTCGCTGCGGTGCCGGGGTGGCGCCACAGCGGGGGTTTCGTACGGGGTTGCTGCTAGAACGCGCCCTCCGGCGCCAGAACGGCGCCACAGCGACGACTTCGTACGCACTTGCTGCGGGAACGGGCCTTGTGGCGCCAAAACGGCGCCACAGCGGCGACTTCGTACGCAC
>CAJMLD010000143.1 GCA_905214175.1 uncultured bacterium | reverse complement strand
CGCGCACATGCCCGCGCGCGTGAAGTGCGCCGAGCTTGCGTGGCGCACGCTCAAGGAGATGCTCGAGGCGCGTGAGGGCGCGGGGGCTGGCGCCGGCGCCGGCGACGCGCCTGCGGCTGACGACAAGGACGAGAAGGGAGCCTAGCCATGGCCGGGATGTTCTCGACAAAGGGCATGTACGCCCTGCGCGCGATGGCCGACCTCGCATCCCACGACGGATGGGTGTCCCTGGGCGACGTCTCGAAGCGGCAGAACATCTCGCGCAAGTACCTTGAGCAGGTCATCTCCCTCATGCACAAGGCGGGCTACGTGGAGAGCCAGCGCGGCAAGGGCGGTGGCTATCGCCTTACGCGCAAGCCCGAGGAGTACACGCTGGGCGAGCTGCTGCGCGCTGCCGAGGGGTCGCTTGCGCCTGTAGCCTGCCTGCAGTGTACCAACGACACGTTCTGCTCGCAGATGGACACCTGCACCACCGTGGGAGTGTGGCGCGACCTTGGTCGCGTGACCTCGGCATATCTTGACAGCAAGACCCTTGCGGACCTTCTCGAGCCCACCGATGTGAACGAGGACGCTGCCCGCCTGAACCGCGACGAATGAGACAAAGGGACAGTCCCTTTGTCTCATTCTTCTCGTCCGGGACGGCGAGGCCCTCGGCAATGCCGCGACATTTCGCTGATTAGGGATTTTCCGAACGGTTAGAACCCCCTAAACGGCGAGGACCCGCGGCAGGTAACCGGATGCCGCGGATTCCGAACGGTTAGTCCCGCCTAACCGTTCGGCTTTTTCCTAAACGGCGAAATCCGGCGCCTTGTGGCAGCCGCCGGGAAAACTGCGGCTTAGTTGCAGCCCGCAAGAGGAGCTGCCGAGAGGAACCGCAGGTAGACGGCCTGCGGCCTTTCTCGGCACTGCAACTAAGCCGCAGTTTTGGCGAGACCGGGCCACGCAGCCAACG
Organism: uncultured bacterium; assembly: GCA_905214175.1. Classification (GTDB taxonomy): domain Bacteria; phylum Actinomycetota; class Coriobacteriia; order Coriobacteriales; family Atopobiaceae; genus Tractidigestivibacter. The sequence goes on along the minus strand of CAJMLD010000143.1, from coordinate 3,623 downwards.
GCCCGGCGCAGTTAGCGGCCCTGCGCCTGACCCAGCTTGACCTCGTACGCGCGGGCGATAATGTCCGCGCATCCCTCGCGCCCAAACTCTGCCCGGTTCACCACCAGGTCCTTCCCGGTATGGAGGCCCCACCTACCGCCGGAGTAATGCGCGTAGAACTCCTCGCGCTCCCGCTGCTTGCGGTGGACAAGCCGCCGACCTTCGCGCTCGGATAGCCCGCGCTTCTCGCTCACAATGCGCACGCGATCGGCCATAGGGGCCGTCACCAGCACTTTTATGAGGTTGGGATTGCCGCGCAGGATGTAGTCAGAGAGACGTCCCTCGATGATGCAGCTGCGCGTGAGCCCCAGGTCCAAAATCACCTGGCGCATGGCGGTGAAGAGCTTGTCGGAGTCGATGTCCTTCCCCAGCGGCACGTAGGGCAGAAGCGCCAACGGCCGCCCCTGGACCTTCTCGTCATACGCCGCCAGCTGGTCCTCGGTGAAGCCCGTGCGAAGGGCAGCGCGCACGAGAAGCTCGTTGTCATAGAGGGGAATCCCCAGCTTAACCGAGAGGAGCTTGCCCACCTCGTGGCCCTCGGCGCCATAGTCGCGAGAGATGGAGACCACCACGGGGCAGTCCTCTGGCGCCGCCGTCGCCGCCGCAGCCGCCGTCGTCGCCGCCGTCCCCGCCGCAGCCGCCGTTGCATCGCGTGTCTCAGCCATGCCGATGCTCCCTCCTAGGCCGCCACAAGTCGCCGCTGATACGCGCGGACGGCAAGCGAGATGCAGAAGTTGAGGACAAAGTACGTCAGGAACACAAAGCCGTAGAGCAGCAGAATCTGTGGCAGGGTCACCGCCTGCCCCATGACCACGGCAGAGTTGCGCATGAACTCGTGAACGTCAATGCCGCGTAGGTACGAGGTGTCTTTGATGACCGTCGTGCACTGGCTGAAGAGCGCAGGCACAATGTGTCGGAACGCCTGCGGCAAGACGATGTGCCACATCATCCCAAAGAACCCAAAGCCCTGGCTGCGCGCGGCCTCGAACTGCCCGCGCGGGATGGCGTTGAGCCCGCCTCGCACGATCTCGGCCATGACCGCCGAGGTGAACGTCGTGAAGACCGCAATGGAGATGGCCACACCGCTGCCCTTGAGCGTGAAGCGAAAGATGAGAATCCACAGCAGGTTGGGTGTGCAGCGGAACAGCTCGATGTAGGCGCTCACAAGCCATGCGAGCGGGCGGAGCCTACCGGTGCAGTAGGTCTTCACCAAGGCGAGGACCGTGCCCACCAGGATGGAGAGAAGGATCGACGCCGCCGCGATGATAATGGTGTTGACGAGGCCCTGAAGCATGAAGGTGACGTTGTCGGCAGTGAAGATCTCCATGGGCTATGCCACCTCCCCCTTCGTGGCACCCTGGACACCGCCGCACCCGGGCTTCTCGCCACGCTGGCCACCAGCTCGGCCAGCGGGCTCCTTGGCCCGACGCTCGAGCCACGTGACGAGCATGGCGAGCGGGAAGCAGATGATGAAGTACATCACGCAGCACAGGATGTATCCCTGCAGGTAGCCCGTCTCGGAGACAATGACATCCGCCTGGTACATGAGGTCACCGCCGGCGATAAGGGCGAGCACGGAGGTGTTCTTCACAAGGTTGAGCGCCTGGTTGGCGAGGGGTGGCAAAATGATGCGAAGCGTCTGCGGCAGAATGATGTAGCGATACGCCTGCACGCGCGAGAAGCCCTGCGACTGCGCCGCTTCCATCTGCCCACGGGGAATGGCCTCGATGCCGGTGCGGATGACCTCGGCGACGTACGCAGCGTGGTAGAGGCCAACGCCAACGACGCCAAGCACGAACGGAGCGATTCTCGTGATGGTCTGCGCTCCCGTGATGGCCTTGATCACCTGTGGGCCGGCTGTGTACATGAAGAACACCTGCACCACAACGGGCGTGTTCTGGTAGATCTCGACGTACACGCGGGCAATGCCGCGCAGGACGCGCGAGCGGGTCGTGGAGAAGGTGCCTAGGATGGTACCAACCACCAACGCTACGACCAGGCCGACAAGCGCCACCTGCAGAGTGAAGAAGAAGCCCTGCCAGAGCGCGGCGGAGTCGGCCAGCGTCACCGACCACCTCCTTGCGCTGAAAAGCCCGTTCATCCCTATCCCCTCCTCGTCACCTCTCGCGCGCTGACACCACTAGGCGCTCTGAAGCCCGTTTGCCTCCAGGAGCTTGTCCAGCTCGCCGCTGTCCTTGTACTCGTCAACGAGGTCGTTGACCAGCTTGGTGAGCTCCGTCGCGTTCTTGTTGGTGGCAACGCCGTACTCCTGGGTGCCAAAGACGATGTCGGGGCAGAGCAGCTCGTTCGTATCGTCCATGTAGCCGCGCAGGATGGAGCGGTCAACGGAGAAGACGTCAATCGTGTTGGACGAGAGGGCCGCAGACAGCGTGGGGTAGTCGGGAAACTCCTGGAAGGTCACGTTGAGGTTCTCTTTGCCCTGGTCCTTGAGCATCTGAGTGAGGGTGTCCTTGGTGGTTGCGCCCTGCGCGATGCCGATGATCTTGCCGTCCAGGTCATCGAGCGTCTTCATGCCGGAGCTCTTGAGGACCAGCATGCCAATGGAGTCGGTGTAGTACGGGTCGGAGAAGTTCCAGGACTCCTTGCGCTCGTCGGTGATGGTGTAGGTGGCCGCCACCACGTCGAGCTCGCCGGAGTCGAGCATGGGGCCACGGGTCTTGGCGGTCACGCCCGTGAACTCGACCTTCTTGTTGGACTTTGCCTCATCGGCCGTGATGTCGAAGACCTTGCCGGCGATGGCGTAGCAGAGGTCAACCTCAAGGCCGGTGTAGGTGCCAGCGGAAGGGTCGTCATAGCCAAAGCCGGGAACATCGGTCTTGATGCCGCACTTGAGCGTGCCTCGATCGACGATGGACTGAACGCCCGGATCGCTGGTGACGGAGTTCTCCTCGGAGCCCGCCGATGCGGTCGAGGTGGAGCCGGAGTCGTCCGCATCGTCTGCGCAGCCGGCAAGGCCAAGGGAGAGAAGTGCTGCGGAACCAAGGGATGCGGTAAGGAACGACCTGCGGGATAGCGTGGACATGGTACTCTCCTCTCGTTTGAGTATGTATGGACTCCAGCCGAAGCTGGGTGACGCCCTGTCGTAAGGCTGAGAAGCTGGCGAACGCGCGGAGAAAAACAAAGCCGCACCGGTGCCTAGTGCCTAGCGAAGGATCTTGCTGAGAAACTCCTTACAGCGGGGGTTCTCGGGATGCTCGAAGAAGTGCTCGGGTGAGCCCTTCTCGAGAATCTGGCCATCGTCCATGAAGACGACCTCATCGGCGACCTGGCGAGCAAAGCCCATCTCGTGGGTCACGCAGACCATCGTGATGTTCTCCTGCGCGAGCTCGACCATCACGTTGAGGACCTCCTGGACCATCTCGGGGTCGAGCGCGGACGTGGGCTCGTCGAGCAGCATGATGGGCTGCTTGGTGCAGAGGGCGCGCGCAATCGCGACGCGCTGCTGCTGTCCGCCGGAGAGGTTCTGGGGGTACTCGTCGGCCTTCTGGGCGAGCCCAACACGCTCGAGGTTCTCCATCGCGGTTTTTGTTGCCTCCTCGCGGCTCTTCTTCTGGAGCTTGATG
>CAJMLD010000142.1 GCA_905214175.1 uncultured bacterium | reverse complement strand
TCTTGGCAAGAGGTCGCAACGCGTCACCCCGGAGCAGCCGAGCGAAGAGTGTTTCCGCAGGCTGACACCCATGAAATAAGCCCCCAAAATCCGAAGATTCCGGGGGCTTCTCGCATTTGGCGCTTCCCGAAAGTCTTGGCGGCTTTGCCCAATACAGGGCACGAGTTGCAAGCCACCGCGACTAGAGGTGCGGGATGAGACTGGATGAGATGGCCTATTCCCACTCGATCGTAGCAGGTGGCTTCGGGGTAATGTCGTAGACGACACGGTTCACGCCGTCGACCTCGTCGACGATGCGGCTCGAGATCTTGCCGAGCACATCGTAGGGAAGCTTCGCCCAGTCTGCCGTCATTGCGTCTGTGGACTCCACGGCACGCACGATGATCGGACGCTGGTACGTGCGCTCGTCGCCCATGACGCCAACGGAGCGGATGTCCGGCAGCACGGCAAAGTACTGCCAGCAGGCGTGCTCGGAGTTGCGATCGCCCGTCTCCTCAAAGAGCCGCTGGTTGTAGGCGTCAAGTTCTTCTCGCACGATGGCGTCGGCATCCTTCAGGATGGCGAGCTTCTCGGGCGTCACCTCACCAATGATGCGAATGGCAAGGCCGGGGCCCGGGAACGGCTGGCGCCACACCATCTTGGCGGGCAGCCCAAGCGCAATGCCCAGTTCGCGCACCTCGTCCTTGAAGAAGTGGTCAAGAGGCTCGATAAGGTCAAAGTGCACGCCCTCGGGGAACGGAATCAGGTTGTGGTGGCTCTTGATGGTGGCCGCCTTGCCACCGGTCTTTCGCGCACCAGACTCAATGATGTCCGGGTAGATGGTGCCCTGCGCGAGCATCTCCACGTCCCCGATCTTCTGGGCCTCGTCGAAGAAGACCTTCCAGAACTCGGTGCCAATGAGCCGGCGCTTCTTCTCGGGGTCGGTCACGCCGGCGAGCATCTTGGCGTAGCGCTCCTCGGCATGCACATGCACGAGCGGCATGTGGAACTGCTCGCGGAAGACCTCCTCGACCATCTCGGGCTCGCCCTTGCGGAGCATCCCATGGTTCACGAATACGCAGGTGAGCTGGTCGCCGATGGCGCGGTGCACCAGTGCCGCGACAACAGAAGAGTCCACGCCACCAGAGAGGGCAAGGATTACCTTGCGCGAGCCAACCTGCTCGCGTATCTCCTCGACCTTCTGGTCGATGATGCCCTCCATGGTCCAGTTCTTCTCGAGGTGGCACACGCCAAAGAGGAAGTTCTCGAGCATGCGCGTGCCGTACTCGGTGTGACGCACCTCGGGGTGGAACTGCGTGGCGAAGAGCCGGCGACGGGGGCACTCCATAACTGCCACGGGGCAGGTATCCGTGCGACCGGTAACCATGAAGCCCTCGGGGGCACGGCTCACGGAGTCGCGGTGGCTCATCCACACCGTCTGGCTGCCCTCTGGCGTGCCGTCGAGAAGAACCGAGGAACCAAGCCGTGTGAGCGTCGCCGGGCCATACTCGCCCTTGTCGGTGTGAGCGACCTCGCCGCCGAGCTTGACGGCCATGATCTGCTCGCCATAGCAAAAGCCCAAGATGGGGATGCCCAGCTCGAAGACGCGAGCATCCATGTCTGGCGCGCCCTCCGCATAGACCGAGGCGGGACCACCGGAGAGGATGATGGCAGAAGGAGCCATCTTGGCAAGCTCGTCCGCCGAGATGTCACAGGGGACAATCTCTGAGTAGACATGCAGGTCGCGAACCCTGCGGGCAATGAGCTGCCCGTACTGGGCACCAAAGTCGAAGACCGCGACGAACTGCTTGGGCCTTGCCTCGGACATGCGTGTCTCCCATCTCCGGCTGTTGCCGGGCAAAAATTCGTATACGTAGTAGAGGATACTACCGATTGCGCCCCTCAAGAACTCCCAAGGATTGAGGACACCGTATGTCCGTCAGCGCAATCCGACGTCCTTCATGGAGCATCCACGCACGTCACGTATGATGAATAGGTTATAGCAGTGTGCTGAGAAGCACCAACACTGAACAAGAACCGCGCGATGTCCGACTGGACACGGTTAGGGGGCCCCTTGGCCGAGAGAAGAAGGCACCACCGTCGCATGTCATCTGAGGAGCAGGACCGTCTCTCCGCAGAACGCTACGGCGCAGGTAGCGACCACAACTCTGCAGGCTCAAACGCACGTCAGCTCCACAGCACACCGCTCGTGCAGGGGCGCACTGTTGGGACCACTCCTCATGCCCATGCCAACAATGCGGGAGGAGAGGCTCATGCCGCCCATCTGCGCGGCGGCGAGCTGGACGAGATGGACCACGCAGCATCCCGAGCCGATGGGGTCGACTACTACGTCTCCAAGCGCAAGCAGGCAAAGCGCAGCCACCGCGTGCTCAAGGTCGTAGTGATTTCGCTTGTCGCCGTTTTGGTAGTTGCTGGCGCAGCCTTTGCCTGGTACATCAACAGCATCAACAGCAAGCTCTCCAAGGGCATCGACTCAAACCTCCTCAACCAGCTTGTTGCCCCCACCGAGACGGATGACCCCTTATACATGCTGCTTCTTGGTGTTGACCAGGACGAGGAACGCACGGAGGAATGGGGCGCAGACCAGTCGAACTACCGCACGGACTCCATCATCCTCGTGCGCGTTGACCCGCCCAACAAGAAGGTCACGCTCATCTCGATTCCCCGCGACACCATGGTCGATATGGACGAGCACGGGAAGCAGAAGATCAATGCCGCGTACTCGTTTGGCGGCGCCGCCTACATGGTGCAGGTTGTCTCGAAGCTCGCGGGCGTAAACATCTCGCACTACGCCGAGCTCAACTTTGAGCAGTTCACCTCCATCGTCGACACACTCGGCGGCGTGGAGGTCACACTCCCCGTGGCCGTCTCTGACATGGACTACGCCGGCATCGACCTTCCTGCGGGCACGCAGATCCTCAACGGCGAGGAGGCCCTCGGCCTTTGCCGCAGCCGCCATGCGTACGATGCCTACGGCGGCGGCGACTACTACCGCTCTGCCAACCAGCGCATGGTCATCGCGGCCATCATCCGCAAGGTCCTCGAGAGCGACCCCACCACGTGGCCCAGCCTCATCTCCCAACTGGCCGACAGCGTGACAACCGATCTCTCCGCAACAGACATCCTCTCGCTGGCCAACCAGTTCAAGGACCTCGACACCGAGAACGACATCTACTCCGGCTCGGTGCCCACGACCTCCCAGTACATCGACAATCTCTGGTACGAGGTGGTGGACGAGGACGCCTGGAAGACCATGATGGAGCGCACCGAAGCAGGCGAGACGCCCTACTCGGACTCCTCGCAGGACTTCACCTCCGGCGTCGCCGGCTCTGTGGGCACAAGCACGACAGACTCGAGCTCCACGGACGCCTCGAGCACGCGCTCCGAGCCCGTCTACTCTGGCACGGTCCTTGTGCTTAATGGCACCTCAACCCAGGGCGTCGCTTCCAACGCGGCCAATGTCCTCACCCAGACCGGCTACTCAGCCATCGCTGGAAACGCCGACTCCACAGGGCACACGACCACGACCATCGTGTACAACACGTCCGCGAGCTCGTCTGCCCTGGGCGAGGCAAAGGGCGTCGCCGAGAAGCTCGGGCTGTCCGTAACCCCCACGGAGAACCCCGGAACCTACTCCGACAACTACGACGTAATCGTTGTGCTGGGGACGGACTACAAGAGCAAGTAGCCCACAGCTTCTCTCGCCCACACAAGCAACGGGCCCCCGACGACAACGTCGGGGGCCCGTTCTTCTCGGCATCTCCTCAGTTCAGCAGTGCAAGCGCTACACGTTAAAGCGGAAGACCATCACGTCGCCGTCCTGCACGACGTAGTCCTTGCCTTCCATGCGCAGCCTGCCGGCATCGCGCGCACCGGCTTCGCCGCCCAGGGTAACGTAGTCCTCGTAGCTGATGGTCTCAGCCTTGATGAAGCCCTTCTCGAAGTCCGAGTGAATGACGCCAGCAGCCTCGGGAGCCTTGGCACCGATGCGCACGGTCCAAGCGCGGACCTCCTTGGGACCCGCGGTGAAGAAGCTCTGGAGGCCCAGCAGGTGATAGGCCGCTCGCGCAAGCGTCTCGAGGCCAGAGTGCTCGAGGCCCATGGATGCCAGGTACTCAGCCGCCTCCTCGGGATCGAGGTCGGCCAGCTCCGCCTCGACCTCCGCGCAGATGGGAATGGCGTCCTGGCCGTTGATCTGGGGCTTCTCGCCCAGCTGGTCCTCGTCGCAGTTGGCCACGTAGAGGATGGGCTTCATGGTGAGAAGGAAGAGGTCGTGGGCAGCGGCCCGCTCGTCGTCGCTCATGTCCATCTCGGCCGCGCGGTGCCCTTCGTTGAGCCACGCCTGCAGGCGCTTGGCGACCTCGAGACGCGGGGCCATCTCCTTGTCGCGCTTGGCCTCCTTCTCCAGCTTGGGAATAGAGCGCTCGAGCGAGCCCAGGTCAGCGAGGACGAGCTCGGTCTGGATGGTGTCGGCATCGGCCGCCGGGTCGACAAACGCACCGGTACGACCGGTCTCGCGCATGACGTTGGGGTCAAGGGTATGCACATCAAGATAGATGTCTTTCTTCTCACCCAGTGGAAAAACAG
>CAJMLD010000141.1 GCA_905214175.1 uncultured bacterium | reverse complement strand
TGCCCAGGGCGGCGACGTCGGTGTAGGAACGCCAGACGTCCGGCCTCCCCAGGCGCTGTCCCAGCGCGGCAAGGAGCTTGAGCGCCACGCCCGCGCCCGCAAGGTCGCGCGAGGGGCCATCCGAGGCAAGCTTGGGGTCTGTCACGGGAACGCCATGGGGCACGAGGTCCGCAGGCTCGTGGTGATCGGTCACCACCACGTCGATGCCCTGCCCGAGGAGCCAGTCGACCTCGTGCTCGGCGGCGATGCCGTTGTCTACGGTCACGATGAGGTCCGGCTTCCCATCCGCCAGCACGCGGTTGAGGGCAGCCTTCGTGAGGCCGTAGCCCTCGCCAAAGCGGTGCGGGATGTAGGCGCGCGCACGCCCGCCAAGCTCGCGCAGGCCAAGCGCGAGGATACAGGTGGAGCTCATGCCGTCGACGTCAAAGTCGCCAAAGACGGCGATGTCCTCCCCCGTCCTCACGGCCCTCTCCACGCGATCCGCTGCCTCGGCCATGCCGGGAATCACAAGAGGGTCTGCCCAGTCGCGCTCGAGCGAGGGCGTGAGAAACGCCTTTGCCTCCTCGGCGTTGGTGAAGCCACGGGCCACAAGCACGCGTGCCACAAGGCGCGGCACGCCCAGGGCATCAGCAAGGGACGCCTCGACGCGCGGATCCGCGTCGAGGACGTCCCAGCGTCGACTGTCGAGAAGGCCAGGCACGCTAGCCTTCCTTGGGCTCGTTCTTCTCGCCAGCGTTGCCCGCGGCCGGCGTCACCGAGGTCTTCTGGGCGCTACCATACTTTGCCTCAAGCTTGGCCCACTTGGGCTCGCGCGTCTTCCAGATGGCAAGAAGCGGAGACGCAACGGCGAAGCTGGAATAGGTGCCCAGGATCTCGCCAACCAGGATGGCGAAGGCGAAGTCCTTGAGCGTGGCACCGCCGATGGCCAGCATGCAGATGACCGGCACGAGCGTCACGACCGTGGTGTTGATGGTGCGGACGATGACCTCGTTGATCGAGAAGTTGCAGATCTCGAAGTAGGTGTGGTGCACGCCGTCGCGGAGCTGCTTGGCGTTCTCGTTCATGCGGTTGAACTCGACCACGGTGTCGTAGAGCGAGTAGCCCATGATGGTGAGCAGCGCGGCGATAACGTTAGGCGAGATGTCAATCTGGAACCAGGCGTAGACGCCCAGTGTGATAACGAGGTCGTGGATGAGGGCGATTACGGCCGTGATGGACATCTTGAACTCGTAGCGGAACGACACGTAGGCAATGATGAGCAGGATGGCCACGCCAAATGCCATGAGCGAGGAACGCGTGGTGTCGGCGCCCCAGTCGGGGCCGATGGTCGTGACGGTGTAGTTGTCGCTCGTGAGGCCAAGGGTGTCGGCTGCCGCCTGCGCATGGGCGTTTGCGGTGGTGGGGTCGGTTGTGTCGGAGCGCACCAGGAAGCCCGCCTCGCCCTGCATGGTGGTGGTCTGGACGGTTGCCGTGGCCTCGCCCGCAGACTCGAGGGCGTCGCGCATCTGCTCGATGGAGATGTTGCCCGTCTGGTAGAAGTCTATCTCGGTACCGCCCGTGAACTCGATGCCAAAGACCAGGCCGCGCACGGCAAGGCCAACGATGGCGAGAACCACGAGGATGCACGAGAGCGTGAGGAACTGCTTGCGGTGGCCAATGAACGAGATCTCGTGGGAGAAGTGGCTACGCACGAGCCTCACCCCCCTTCGCAGACGAGGCCGGCGCCTTGGCGCCCCTCGCCTTCTGAGCCTCCTGAGACCTGCGCTCGGCCTCGGCGATGTCCTGGTCGACGCCCCAGAAGCCGGGGTGCGACGGAATGACGTGGGCAGCGAGGATCCTGAGTGCGGGCGCCTTGAAGCCGAACATGGTCACGATGTCGCACGCAACGCCGAGCGCCAGCGTGAGGCCGAAGCCCTTCACGGTGCCGGTGCCCACGAAGAAGAGCGCGAGCGCGGTGACCAGGGTCACGATGTCGGCGTCAAGCGAGGTCATGATGCCGTGGCGCGCACCCGAGACGGAGGCGTTCTTGACGGTGCGGCCCATGCGGATCTCCTCGCGGAAGCGCTCGAGCACCAGAATCGAGGAGTCAGCCGCGGAGCCCGTGGTGAGGACCATGCCCGCCAGGCCCGGAAGGGACAGCGAGAACATGCCGTAGTGCGAGAGGATGGCGAGAAGCCCCAGGTAGAGAATCGCAAAGACCGCCAGGGAGCCCAGCGTGAGGAGCCCCAGACCACGATAGAAGAAGAACAGGTAGACAATCACGACGGCAACGCCGATGACGAGGGCGAGGACGCCCTGGTTGAGCGAGTCCTGGCCAAGCGTGGGGCCAACGACGCGGCTCTCGGAGTAGTTGAGGCTGACCGGCAGCGAACCGGAGTCGAGCACGGTCTTGAGCTCCTGGGCAGCCTCGTTCGTGAAGTTGCCGGTGATGGAGACCTTGCCACCCGAGATCTCCTCCTGCACGGCAGGCGCGGACTGTATCACGCCGTCAAGCACGATGCAGATCTGGCCGTTGGTGGGGGCAAGCTCCTTGGTGACCTGGTCAAAGATGTCGGCACCCTCGGAGTTGAAGGTGATGTTCACCGAGTAGGTACCCACCGAGGTAGAAGACTGCGCAACGGAGGTGGACTCGATGTAGGAGCCGTCGAGGAAGGCGGTGTAGGTGCCCTGCTCAAGCTTCACGTTGGAGGCACCCGCCTCGATCTTGGCGAGCGCGTCCGCGTCACCGATGTCGTCGAGCCGGACGAACTCGAGGTGACCGGTCTGGCCGATGGTCTGGACCGCGGAGTCCGCGTCCGTGGCGCCAGGAATCTGGACCAAGATCGAGTTTGCACCCTGAATCTGCACGGTAGCCTCGGATGCGCCCAGCGTGTTGACGCGCTTCTCGACGATGGTCTTTGCGGTGTTCATCTCGTCTGCCGAAGGAGTGGAGCCGTCTGGCTTCGAGGCGGTGAGGATTACCGAGACGCCGCCCTGGATGTCGAGGCCGGTGGTGATGCGCTCGCCAAGCGGCGTGAAGCAGAAGGCGCACGCCACGCAGAGAACGGCCGTCACTACGAGCGTGGAGACGTAGCGGCGCACGGTTGGGTTCATGCGACGGCGCTTGGGGCGACCGGGGCGAGCGGCTCGCCCACCCTTTGAGCCATGCGATTTTGACTCGGTAGCGTTCCACCGGTCGAGGCCCGTTTTGGGAGCCTCGCGGTCTTGCTTGTGGGCCATGTGCAAACCTTCCGTTATTCGAGAAACGTGCCGCACGGGCGAGAAAGACGCCCGGCTGTGGATGTTTTCCGAAGCCATTATAGGGTTTGCCATGAGTTGGCGCTGAGAGCGACGGGGCGGCGTCGGGGCTGTTGGCGGCGCCGAGCCCAAGCACCTCTCAGCGCCTGACAAAACCACCCGAGACGGAGAATATCGCTATTTCTTAAAAGTCAGCCACGTTTGCCCAGATAACCTCAGGGATTTTTAAGAAATAGCGATATTCTCCGAGCTTTTCTCGCCAATGGAGCCCAGGGGGCCGCGGCGTCGGGGCAGCGGCACCGCACCCGCCGCGGGGCCTACCAGTCGGCCGCTGCCGGCGAGTCCATCCAGCGCGAGACAAACTCCCCATACGTTCCCGCGATGATCGACTCACGGGCACGGCGCATGAGGTCGAGAAGGAAGTACAGGTTGTGCATCGACAGCAGGATGGAGCCGGCCATCTCCTTCTGGCGCACAAGGTGATGCAGGTACGCACGCGTGTATCCGCCCTGGCACACGGGGCAGGTGCACGCAGGGTCAAGCGGGCCGGCATCGTGAGCGAAGCGTGCGTGGCGCAGGTTGAGACGACCCTCGCTCGAGAAGGCCGTCCCCATGCGGGCGGTTCGCGTGGGGAGCACGCAGTCAAACATGTCAATGCCGCACGCGACACCGCGCACGAGCGTGGTGGGATTGCCCACCCCCATGAGATAGCGGGGCTTCTCGCGCGGCATGTACTGCGAGGCCAGGGGCGCAAGACTCTCGAACATAGTTTCGTGGTCCTCGCCCACCGAGTACCCACCAATGCCAAAGCCGGGGAAGTCGCCCACGTCGAGAAGGTGCTGCAGCGAGCGCCTGCGCAGCGTGAGGTCCATCCCACCCTGCACGATGCCAAAGAGTGCCTGGTCTGGGCGGGTATGTGCCTTCCAGCAGCGCTCTGCCCACATGGCCGAGAGCTCCACTGCGCGCTCGACCTTCGAGCGCGGGGCTGGGTAGCCCACGCACTGGTCGAGCTGCATCACGATGTCGGCGCCCAACTTCTGGGCGATGTCCATGTTCTCCTCGGGCGTCCAGGTGAACCAGCGCCCGTCATAGTCGACCGCACGGAAGCGCACGCCATTGGCAGAGAGCTTGCAGAACTCCTCGTGGCTAAAGACCTGGAAGCCGCCGGAGTCCGTAAGGATGGGGCCGTCCCAGCGGGTAAAGCCGTGCAAGCCACCCATCTCGGACACGAGGTCGGCGCCGGGACGCATGGCGAGGTGGTAGGTGTTGGCAAGGACGATCTTGGCGCCGAGCTCCTTGAGCTGCGGCACCAGAACACCCTTCACCGTGCCCTTCGTACCCATGGAATGTCGGAGTCTGGCTTGATGGTCAGGGTTACGGCTTTTCCGTCTGTCTTC
>CAJMLD010000140.1 GCA_905214175.1 uncultured bacterium | reverse complement strand
CAAGGTGATGGACACCAACGTCTGCAAGCAGCTCACCGCCATCTACGACGGCAGCTTCAAGGGCGCTGACTACCTCCTCGGCGCCGACACCGACTCCACCGGCTACGTCTCCGAGGCCGGCCGTCAGCAGCTCTCCGATGACGCCCTCTCCAAGCTCTCCGAGTGCTACGACGCCGTCAAGGCCGGCACCATCGTGCCTGCCGCCGCGACCAACGACTACAAGCCGGACGACTTCCCCGGTCTTAAGTAGGCGGCGCGTCGGGGCGCGCCAATCGCGTGCTTCATGGGGCCCGGCGCCGCAAGGCGTCGCGGCCCCTTTGGTTTCCAGCGGGGGGTTCACTCCCCGCTTAGGCTGTATAGATGGCGGCTCTGCCGCAAGGAAGGGTGTGTAACCATGGGCAAGGAATCCATCTCGGCAAGCATCGCGCTCAACGAGGGAACCTCGGTCGCCAAGGTTGTCCTTATGCCGGGCGACCCGCTTCGCGCAAAGCGCATAGCCGAGAAGTACCTCGAAAACCCAGTGTGCTTCAACAACGTGCGCAACATGCTCGGCTACACGGGCACCTACAAGGGGCGCGAGATCTCGGTCATGGGCCATGGCATGGGCATCCCCTCCATCGGCATCTACTCCACCGAGCTCTACGAGCAGTTTGACGTGGACGCGATCATCCGCATTGGCTCCACGGGGTCGCTGCAGCCCAATGTCAAGCTAGGAGATGTTGTTGTTGCCATGGGCTCGTCCTCGAACTCCTCCTATGGCGACATCTACGGCCTTCCCGGAACCTTTGCGCCGGTTGCCAGCTACGAGCTGCTCAAGGCATGCATGGACGCCGCTGAGAAGCTCGGCGTGAACCCGCACGTGGGTCAGGTCTACTCGTCCGACCAGTTCTACTATCCCAAGGCAAACGCCGATCTGCCCCAGCGCCTCACCGACCTGGGCATGCTCGCGGTCGAGATGGAATCGGCGGGTCTCTACTGGACGGCCCAGGGCTGCCACAAGAAGGCGCTTGCCATGTTCACGGTGTCCGACAGCCTCCTCACGCACGAGGCTATGACGGCGGAGGAGCGCCAGAACTCCTTCGACACCATGATGCGCCTTGGCCTGGAGACCGCCTGGACCGTCGCAGGCGAGTAGGTGCTGCTCGCAAGCGCATCCCTGCGAGAGGCACGGGAGGAAGCCATGCAGGACGACTACATCATCGATATGCGCCACATCACGAAGCGCTTTCCGGGCATCGTGGCAAACGACGATGTCACGCTGCGTGTCAAGAAGGGTGAGGTCTTTGCCCTTCTCGGCGAGAACGGCGCCGGCAAGTCCACGCTCATGAGCGTGCTCTTTGGCATGTACCAGCCCGATGCCGGAAAGATCTACCTGCGCGGCAAGGAGGTGACGTTCGACTCGTCGGACGATGCCGTGGCGGCTGGCATTGGCATGGTGCACCAGCACTTCAAGCTTGTCGACAACTTTACCGTTGCGGAGAACATCGTGATGGGCGTTGAGCCCAAGAAGCGCCTGGCGGGATTTTTGCCTTGCGTGGACCTCAAGGAAGCCAACAAGCGCGTCAAGGAAATCTCCGAGCAGTACGGCCTTGCGGTGAACCCGACAGACATTGTTGGCGATCTGGCAGTTTCGCAGCGCCAACGCGTCGAGATTCTCAAGATGCTCTATCGCAACGCCGAGATTCTGATCTTCGATGAGCCTACGGCCGTCCTCACGCCCAAGGAGATCGAGTTCCTTCTCGACATCATCCGCGGCCTGCGGGACCAGGGCAAGACCATCATCCTCATTACCCACAAGATCGAGGAGATTAAGAAGGTCGCCGACCGCTGTGCCATCCTCTGCCGCGGAAAGCTGGTTGATGTTCTGGATGTTGCCAGCACCTCCGTGCAGCACATGGCAAACCTCATGGTTGGCCGCGAGGTTAAGCTCGAGACCACCAAGGGCGAGCCGCACTTTGGCAAAGAGGTCCTGAAGGTCGACCACCTTACGGTGAGAAACGCCGACAAGTTCGAGGTGGTACAGGACGTCTCGCTAACCATCCATGAGGGCGAGATCTTTGCCGTGGCAGGTGTTGCCGGCAACGGCCAAGGCGAGCTCGCCAATACCATTGCGGGCATGCAGGACGCCTTCAAGGGCACCGTTACCCTGGACGGCAAGGACATCACAGGCGAGTCTGTGCGCGGTCGCATCGAGGACGGCATCGCCTACATTCCCGAGGACCGCCAGGGCATGGGCGTCTTCATGAACCTGCCGCTTGACGAGAACCTCGCGCTGCGTCGCTACTACAAGGAGCCCTTCTCCAAGGGCGGCGTGCTTGATCACGCA
The DNA here is from genome assembly GCA_905214175.1 of uncultured bacterium. Classification (GTDB taxonomy): domain Bacteria; phylum Actinomycetota; class Coriobacteriia; order Coriobacteriales; family Atopobiaceae; genus Tractidigestivibacter. Next base: position 2,314 of record CAJMLD010000140.1, on the reverse strand, counting down.
AAGATTCGCGAGTTTGCCGATGACCTCATCGAACGCTACGACATTCGCTCCGGCCAGGGCGGACGCACCATCACGCGCTCCATGAGCGGCGGCAACCAGCAGAAGGCCATCGTTGCCCGAGAAATCGAGCAGCACGCGCGCCTCCTCATCTTTGTGCAGCCCACGCGCGGCATGGACATGGGCGCTATCGAGCACATACACGAGCAGATCATCGCCGAGCGCGACCGCGGGGCGGCAGTGCTGCTCATCTCGCTTGAGCTCGACGAGGTCATGCAGCTGGCCGACACCATTGGCGTTATCTACAACGGCAGGCTTCTCAAGACGGCCCCGGCGAGCACCATGACCTCGCAGGAAGTGGGCAGGTACATGATGGGAGTGGCGGACAATGACTGACGCCGAGAAGAAAATAGGAGGGGCGGGCTGGTTCCAGCGGCTGCTGGACGGGCGCTGGTCGCACATCGCGGTCCCCGTGTTCTGCGTGTTGCTGTCGCTGCTCGTCTCGGGAATTCTCCTTGTGGTGCTTGGCAAGGACCCCTTCGTGGGGTTCTACAGCTTCCTGCAGGGCTCCGGCCTTGCGCCAAAGGGAAGCTATGGCGGGGGCGCCGGCATCCAGTCGGACTTTTTCACCTTCCTGGGCTACCTTGCCCCCATGCTGCTTGCGTCGCTGGGCTTTGTGGTGGGCTTCCGTGCTGGTCTCTTTAACATTGGCATCTCCGGCCAGATGGTCGCGTCTGCCTTCACGGCAACGGTGCTCGTGGGATACAGCGATCTGCCCGCCGTTCTCGCCAAGCCGCTGGTCATCATCATCGGTGCCGTGGTAGGCGCGCTTCTCGGTGCCTTCGTGGGCTTCCTCAAGTACCGCTTCAACGTGCACGAGGTTGTCTCCACGATCATGATTAACTACATCCTGAACTACGTCGTGGGCTTCTTCATCAACATGTACTTTGTGAACGGGCTCACGCGCTCTTCGCTGCCCTGCTCGACTGACGCTGCGCTCATGATTTACAACGTGCAGATAGCGGGCGTCAATTGCACCATCCCGCTGGGCGTTTTCCTTGCGGTGGCGCTGGCATTCTTCCTCGACTGGCTCTTCAAGCGCACGGTGGCCGGCTTCGAGCTCAAGGCCGTGGGGCAGAACCCCAAGGCGGCCAAGTATGCCGGCATCAACGTGGGCAAGCGGCTTATCCAGGCAATGGCGCTCTCGGGCGCGCTTGCTGGTCTCGCTGGTGTGGCCTACTACTGCGGCTACTACACAACCATCGTCCCCAAGACGCTTCCGCAGATGGGCTACGACTGCATTGCTGTCGCACTTCTCGGCAACGGCAATCCCATCGGCAGCATCTTTGCCTCCATTCTGGTCTCCGTGTTCCAGAACGGCAGCAACTTCATGAGCTCAACGCTGGGCGTCCAGAAGGAGATCGCCTCGCTCATCGTTGGGATAATGCTGCTCTTCTCCGCGTGCGGCGGCTACTTTAAGTTCCTCGCCCACCGCAAGCTTCAGCGCGCTGAGGACGCCACAATCGAGGCCACGGCAAAGGCCGAGGCCGCGGCGGAGGCCACGACGGGAGAGGGGGACAAGTAGCATGGATACCGTGTTCATAGATGGGCTTGCCTTTGCGGCACCGCTCTTCATCATGGCCATTGGCGGCATCTACTCCGAGAAGAGCGGCGTCACCAACCTTGCCGTCGAGGGTTTCCAGGGGTTTGGCGCCTTTGTTGGCTCTCTCGTGGCCGTCATCCTCATGCAGCAGATGGGCAGCGACAGCCAGATGGTCATTGTTGTCGCCATGCTTGCGTCCATGATTGGTGGTGCGGTCTACTCGCTGCTACACGCGTTCCTCTGCGTGAAGTTCCGTGCCAACCAGGTCATCAGCGGCGTTGTGGTGAACATCCTCGCCGCGGCGCTCACCACGTTCTTTACGAGCGTGGCCAACCAGGCGCTTACCGGTGCCGCCTCGAACAAGTTTGTGCTGGGCGTCTCAACGCAGGTTACCGTGCCCATCCTGAGTCAGATTCCCGTGCTGGGCTGGTTCTTCACTGACATGTACCCCTACGAGTGGTTCATTGCCGTGATTGCGATCGCCGCCTGGTACCTCATGTACAAGACGAGCTTTGGCATGCGCCTGCGCGCGTGCGGCGAGAACCCCCAGGCTGTTGACGCCACGGGCGGCGACGTTAACAAGACTCGCTTCATCTCCGTGGTCATCTCCGGTGCGCTCTGCGGCATTGGTGGCATCTGCTATGCCTACTCCATCTCGATCCCAGCCGCCACGATCGATCACCAAGGTACCGTTCTCGCCAACGAATCCTAGGC
>CAJMLD010000139.1 GCA_905214175.1 uncultured bacterium | reverse complement strand
CATCGATATCGAAGAACGCCGTCGCACGCTCGCCCACGTCAGTCCACGCCTCTCACACCATGCGGCGGGATGCAGGCGGGCTCGATAGCGGCACCGCGTCTTCGCCGAAACAACTTCTTGGCATGTCATTCAACCACTTGTTTAAACTTACAACAAGGCTGTGCACGTCCGCACGCAGCCTTGTTGCCACTCTCACGCGTCGATGCCCAAGACCTTCTCGACCCGCTCCGCCACCTGCGTCACGTTGAGACCCACAATCACCTGGACCGCACGGCCCGTGCACACAGCTCCCCTCGCGCCAGCCGCAACAAAGGCTCCGGTCGCCGCGACCTTCTCGGGATCACGCACGTCCACCCGCAGCCGTGTGGCACAGCTCGTGATGCCCTCGATGTTCTGAGCGCCTCCGAGAAGCTCCACCAGACGCAAGGCGTAGGCGTCTTCCTGGCTGGCGTCGGCCTTCTCGCCCTCTGCTCCAAGCCGCTTGCCATCTTGCGCGCGCGGCATACCATGGGCGTCGCGGTACTCGTCCTGCGTGCGCAGGCGCACCTCTTCATCGCTCGCCCGCCCCGGCGTCTTGAAGTCGAAGCGCAGGATGAGGAAGCGAAAGACCACAAAGTAGATGACCGTGAAGCACAGCCCAATGGCAAGCGCCACCAAGTAGGTCTGGCCGTGCGTGGCCGAGAGGGGCACAAAGTCGAGCGAGGACATCTCGATAAGTCCCCCCGAGAAGACGCCCACCACGCCAAAGGCGTTCATCGTCATGGAGAGGCAGGCGGAAAGCGCCGCGTGGACTACAAAGAGCTGCGGTGCAACAAAGAGGAACGTGTACTCGATGGGCTCGGTCACGCCGCAGAGGACCGAGGTGAGCGTCACGGGAACGAGAAGCGCCAGCACGCGCTTGCGGCGCTCGGGCTTGGCGGTGACGTAAAACGCAGCGGCTATGCCGGGGATGCCAAAGATCTTCGACCATCCCGTGGCGGTAAGCGAAGCCCAGGGCGCCAGCTCAGCGAGCGGCTGGGTCGAGGCGGCAATCTGGGGCAAGGCGTTTGCCCAGGCAGCGTAAATGCCGCCCTGCACAAGCACGTTGTCGTAGTAGAAGGGCGCGTAGAGCAGGTGGTGCAGGCCAAACGGGATGAGCACACGCTCGAGAAAGACAAAGATCCCCACTCCCGCCCAACCCGCGTCGACAATGATCTGCTGAAACACGTGCATGCCCACCTGCACCTTGGGCCACACCAGCACCGTCACCACCGCAAGCGGCAGCATCGCGAGAAACGAGACCATGTACACAAAGGTCGAGCCCGAGAAGACCCCCAGCCACTCCGGCAGACGTGTGTCAAAGAAGCGGTTGTGAAGGGCAATGACCACACCCGAGACGAGAAGCGCACCAGCAATGCCCATGTCCAGTGTACGGATGCCGGCGATGGTTGCGATGCCCTCGGCACTTCCGGCGGCTGCCGAGAAGTCCACGCCCAGCTCGGGTGCCCACGACGAGAGCATCGAGCTCACGAAGTAGTTGAACGTGAGATAGGCGACAAACGCCTCGAGGCAGCAGCGGCCCGCCTGCTTCTTGGCCAGCCCAATGGGAAGCGCCACGGCAAAGAGCAGCGGCAACTGATTGAAGACGGTCCAGCCACCGTCGAGAACCACGGTCCAGCACTTGGTCCAGGTGGTACCCGCCGCCGCGATAGGCCCCATGATGGACTCGGTGGTGAAGAGCGTTCCCACCCCCACCACGACCCCCGCAAAGGCGAAGAGCATGGCAGGCGTGAAGAGCGCACCACCAAATCGCTGGATAGCCTTCATCATGATGCGATTCCCCCTCTCGATGCGTCCACACGCGGTGCCCCATGCGGCCGCACTCTGATACACTAGCCGAGAAGCCCGCTTTTTGGGGGCACACTCACTGGGGTATCGTCCAACGGTTAGGACACGGGTTTTTGGTGCCTGGAATGTGGGTTCGAATCCTACTACCCCAGCCAATTCCTTCTCGCATGTACGCAAGTGCCTTGGCAACCTCGCGAGGGCTGGTATGCCTTCCCTCATCACGCCAGCCATATCCCGCCGGGAACCTCTTGAGATACCCGTGAAACGCACGTGTAATGTGGCGGCAAGCGCACTGGCTGCGCTATCATCGTGCCGGCGCGAACAGCCTGAATAGCCGGGATGGATCCCAGACGGAAGGACGGCAGTCGATGTACGAAGACCTGAGCAAGCCCACCACCTACCAGAAGGAAATCAAGCTTTACTCCGGTACCAGCAATCCCAAGCTCGCCCAGGACATCGCAGACATCCTCCACCTCAAGCTTCAGGGTCTGAAGATCGAGAAGTTCGCCAACGGCGAGATCTACGCCCGCTTCGAGGAGTCCGTCCGTGGCGACGAGGTCTTCTTCATCCAGACCATCGCTGGCAAGAACGTGAACGACCTCATCATGGAGACCCTCATCGTGGCCGACGCCGCCACCCGCGCAAGCGCGGAGAGCTTCACTGCGGTCATTCCCCACTACGGCTACGCGCGCCAGGACCGCAAGGCGTCCAGCCGCGAGCCCATCACCGCCCGCCTGGTGGCCAACCTCCTCGAGGCCGCCGGCGTTGACCGCGTGATTACGCTCGACCTGCACTCCGGCCAGATCCAGGGCTTCTTCGACATCCCCGTGACGCACCTCACCGCCCTCTACAACTTTGGCGACTACTTCAAGACCAAGGACTTCGACTGGGACAACACCGTGGTTGTCTCGCCTGACATGGGCCGCGCCAAGGTGGCAAAGAAGCTCTCAGACTACCTGGGCTGCGAGGTCGCAATTGCCCACAAGAGCCGCCCCAAGCACAACGCGGCCGAGGTCATGGGCGTCATCGGCAACATCGTGGGCAAGACCTGCATCATCAACGACGACATGATCGACACGGGCGGAACTCTCGTGGGCTCCATCAACAAGCTCAAGGAGATGGGCGCGGGTGATATCTACGTCTCGGCCACCCACGGCATCTTCTCCGGCCAGGCCATCGAGCGCCTGCAGAACGCGCCCATCGTCGAGTGCGTCGTTACCGACGCCATCCCCTGCGAGGTCGCAAACAAGCCCGGCTCCAAGATCAAGCAGATCAGCGTTGCCGAGCCGCTGGCAACCTGCATATACAACGTCTACACCAACAATTCGGTCTCCCAGGGTGCCGCAGGCCACTCCGAGGTCTAGGCGTGCCCGACAAGAATAAAACGCACGAGAGAATCATCAACGCCGCGGAGGAGACCCCCCGCGGCGTCGAGCTTGTGCACGCATCTCTCGTGCTGCTCTGGGCGCTCCTGGCGGGCATCGTGGTGGGCGTGGGCTGCCTTGCCACGCTTCGAGTGGTCGACCTGCTCCAGGAGGTTGTTTGGGAGGGCCTTGCCAAGGCGCTCCCGCAGCCGCTCTCTGCGGTGGCGCCAGTGCTTCTCTGCACCCTGGGCGGCGTCCTTGTGGGCATGGCCACAAGCCGCGCGGGCTTCTCGCTCGACACCCTGGGCGTTGTGGTTGGCAGCTGCCGCAGCAAGGGTGGGTATCAGGTGAAGAGCTGGCCCTGGGCCCTGGTTCTGTTTGCGCTTCCCATTGCCTTTGGCGGCGCCGTTGGCCCCGAGGCGGGCGTCTCTGGGTTCACCGCCGCGCTGGGCACCATGGCCATGCACGGCATGCGTCGCTCGGGCGTGGCAGTGGTGCGCAACACCTCGCGCCCGCTTTCGGCCGCTTGGATGGCGCTCTCCCCCGCCCAGAGCGACGAGGGCAGGCGCTATACCCGCGGGCCCCGCATCCTTCTCTTGTCAGCGGCTGCGGTGGGCTTTGTGCTCGGCGCGCTCGGCGTCTCTCGCCTCTTTGGGCCGGGGGCGGGCTTTCCCCGCTTCGACGGCATTGACTACCTGGGGCTTAACGCAAGCGCGCTGTGGGCGCTCCTTGCGCTTCCCCTCGGCTGGGCGCTGGCGCGTCTCTCCGCGCTCGCCGGCAGGGCAACAAAGCTTGCGTGCGACCGCATGGGCACCGTTTCCAAGGCCATTCTCTGCGGCATTGTCCTGGGAATTGTCGCCATGGCGCTGCCAGAGGTGCTCTTCTCCGGGCAGTCGGCCACGAGGGACCTTCTTGGCGGCTGGCAGGCCATAGGCGCCGGAACGCTGCTGGCAACCTGCGTGGCAAAGCTTGCCCTCACGCAGCTCTGCGAAGAGACCGGCTGGGTTGGCGGAGAGTTCTTCCCCCTCATCTTCTGCGGCGTTGCCGCCGGCTATGCGGTTGCCGCCATCACCGGGACAGACCCCATGCTCGCGGTGGCACTTTCCACGGGCGCCCTGGTGGGAACCGCCACAGGAAAGTGGCTGCTCAGCACCTGCGTGCTTGCCCTGTGCTTCCCACCGGTAAGCCTGCCCGCAGTTGCCATCGCAGCCTTTCTCGGCGCAAGGACAGGCGGCCACGCCCGGAACTAGCACCGGGCATGCGCCAGCCCTCGGGCCCTGCACATGCCTGAGCTATCATTGAACCATCGTGCAACCGCCCCGCACACAGCGGGGCGGCATTACAAGACCCCTACCACCGCAAACATGGCGCTTTCTTGAAAGAAGATCCGGCGTCATTGGAAAAATTCTTAGTCCATACGGCAGAAATGAACCTCCTGCGTTTGCCGCCTATAACACACCAACACTGCAATTGCCACAGCGATATCTGCCAACAAATCGACCAAAA
>CAJMLD010000138.1 GCA_905214175.1 uncultured bacterium | reverse complement strand
GGTGAGAAAGTGCGCGGAATCGAACCAGTACTCAGTCGAGAGCGTGTACATGCGAGTCTCCCTGTTGTTGAACGGCCGGAAAGCGAAGTGGGCCATCTGGAGTCGGCCCACCATGCCCAGTGGGTGACACACCCAATGGGTGACGCGCCCAGCGGGTGAATCCGAGAAGTTTTTGAACGTTTCAGCCGAGAAAGACGCTGTTATCCGTCTGAAAACTTCTCAACAGCGCCGGAAGGCCTGCCCCCAGGCTTCGGCGCACAAGCTCCGATGGGCTACTCCCCCGTAGGCGCCGGCGCGCTGCTACCGGCGGCTCCTCCGGTAGACCCGACACCGCCTCGGCGACCACGGCCGCCGCGGTGACGACGACGCCTCTTGGGAGCGGCACCGTCACCAGAAGCCTGGTCGGGAGTGTCGTCGGCGGGTGCCATATGCTTGGGCGCGGGACGACCCTGCGGCGCCGGACGACCGCCCTGCGGACCCTTGGCGGCACGAGAAGAGCCTCCACGCTCGGCCGCCTGCGAAGCCGCAGCACCACCGCGGTCTCCCGGGTGACGCGTGCGACGACGCTGCCCGCCCTGCGTCTGACCGGCGCCAGCACCAGATTCGGAGCCCCTGCCCTGTCCCTGCTCGCCATCCGCGCCAGTCACCGCACCGGCAACGCGATGATGCCTGCGACGACGCGTGGGCTTGGGCGCATCGGCATCGGGCTCCACGTCGCTCGTCACCGTGACCTCGAACTCCTCGGCAGCAAGCTCGACGCGAGCCGTACGGCCCTTGCGGTGGCGACGCCTCGTGGGCTGCTGCTCGCTCTCGTCGACCGTGGCCCCGGCAGAGACGGAGGGCCGGCGCTTCTCAGCAGCTGAATCTGCTCCACCACTCTCGCCCGCACGCCTACGACGGCGCTTTGGCTGCACAAAGAGGTCCGCATCGTCAAAGCCCTCGGGCGGGGTCACGCCGTTCGCGCGGTCAAGCTCGGCGAGGGCCATACGCACGTCTGGTGACTGTAGGCGCTCGAGAACGTCGCGCGTCACGGTGTCGGGACGGCATGCGCAGCCCAGATCCTTCGACTTTTTGACAGCAGCATCGGAGGCGGTCATCTCTGCCAGCGGGACGCGAACCTGCTTGCCGTTCTCCAGCCGCAGGCAGATCTCCTCCTTGGGCGTGTCGTACTCCACAATCTTGGCCTTGCCCAGCGGCGTCTCGATGACTGCGTTGCGCTTGGGCGCACGACCCTTGAAGTCGCGATACGCCTCGAACTCGTAGCGTAGGCAGCACATGAGGCGACCGCATGCGCCGGAGATCTTGGTGGAGTTGAGAGGAAGGTCCTGCTCCTTTGCCATGCGGATGGAGACCGGCTCGAAGGCAAGGCCAAAGCGTGTGCAGCACAGCTCCTGACCGCAATGTCCCCAGCCGCCCACCACGGCGGCCTCCTCGCGCACGCCAATCTGGCGCATGTCGATGCGTTCGTGAAGCTCGCGCGAGAGGTCGCGCACAAGCTGGCGAAAGTCAACGCGCTCCTCGGCCGAGAAATAGCAGACAACCTTGTCGCCGTCGAAGAGGTACTCCACGCCCACGGGCTTCATGTCGAGCCCGCTCTGCGAGACCAGGCGCCTGAAGACGGGAAAGGCCTTATCACCAAGCTCGGCCAGCTCCTCGGCGTGGGTAAGATCCTCGTCGCTTGCAACACGAAGCACGGGTCTGAGCTGCGCGTGGTTGGTCACGCGGTCCAGATCTGCAGCGCTCATCTCGCGGGCGTCGGCGGTTGCCAGGCCAATCTCGTGGCCACGCTCGGTGGCGCAGATAACGTGATCGGCCTCGGCGGCCTCGGTACCCGCGACGTCAAACCACAGGTCGCGAGCGGCGTATTTGAACTTCACCGGAATGACGGTGGGCATGTAAGTGCCTCCTTGATACGAAGAAGCATGACCTCGAGGGCCAGCTGGGGTGATACGTTGTGCGCGAGGTCATTGCCAGCGGACGAGACCGCGTCGAGCGCGGCAAGCGCGCCTGGCGTTCCCGTCGACGCAGCAAGACGGTCGACCACGGCGACCGCGTCCTCGTTCACGACCTTCTGAGACACGCTCTCGCAGCGCACGAGCACGTCGCGCTGAAGCGACTCCGCGGCAGCCAGAGCCTCCATGATACCCGAACGCTCACGTGCCGTAAGCTCGCGCTTGTTTGCGTCGGCAACCTGCTTGAGGGCCGACGCGGTGAGAAAGTCCGCACCTTCCTTGGCGGCCTCGTCCTGGGCCACCTGCACGTCCTTCAAAGGCACCCGCACCGCAGCGAGAAGGTCGCGCGCCGAGCAAAGCACGTCCCACGAGTCATCGCGGGCAAGCTCATCCATGATGCGCACAACCAGACGCCGCACCTCGCGACGTGACGGGGACGCCAGAAACTCGCAGGCACGCGAGGGCGTACCGGCTACGGCGAGTGCCACCCGAGACTCCCACTCGCTCGCCCCGGAGCGGCGCATGACCTCGTCGAGCGCCACGCTCGGCGCGATGGTGCGAAACGGCACCACCTGACAGCGCGAGACAATCGTGGGCAGCACCGATGCCACCGAGCGGGCGAGAAGCACAAACACGACGCCCGCTGGAGGCTCCTCTATGGTCTTGAGCAGCGCGTTTGCCGAAGTCCCGCGGAGAAGGCCGGCGTTCTCGAGCACATAGACCTTCGCACGCGCACGGCTGGGGGCACGGTTCACGCCCTCGATGAGGTCGCGAACCTGGTCAACAAGATAACCGGTGACGCTTCCCGGGGTGAGCCACTGCACGTCGGGGTGCGTGCGGTGTGCTACGCGGCGGCAGTCGTCGCAGGTTCCACAGCCATCGTTGGGGCAGATCACGCACTGTGCAAGCGCAAGCGCCGCCTCCTCCATGCCAGAGCCGGGCGCCCCCACAAAGAGGTAGGCATGCGAGAGGCGACCCTCGCGCACGGCAGAGACGAGAAGGTCGCGAACGCGTGGCTGGTCACCAAGGGCGTCGAACACCGCCGCCGCTCGCGTAGACGCAGCACTCTCCCTAGACGCGGCCATGAGACTCCACCCCCGCGGGAAGCGTAACGGGCAGGATGTCTGCCAAGGCGCCGAGAAGCGCCGCAAATACATCGTCCGGCGTGCCAGAGGCGTCCACCAACCGCACGCGATCGGGCTCCTCGCCAACAAGGCGCAGGTAGCCATCGCGAACGCGGGCCTGGAAGGCCATGCCCTCCGCCTCGAGGCGGTCTGCGCCACCCGCCGTGGCACGTGCGAGTGCGAGCGCCGGGTCAACATCTAGCACCACCGTGCGACTAGGCGTAACGCCGCAGCTCCCAAGGCCGTTGGCCGCTCTCACAACTTTGGAGGAGAGGCCCCGCGCCGCCTCCTGGTAGGCGAGGGTAGAGTCGAAGAAGCGGTCGCACACCACGATGGCGCCGTGCTCAAGCGCAGGCGAGATGACCTGGCGAACCAGCTGCGCACGGCTCGCCTCGTAGAGAAGCAGCTCGCACTCGGGACACATCTCGACGTTGGCCGGGTCAAGCAGCAGGCCGCGGATCTTCTCGGAGATGGCAGTTCCACCTGGCTCGCGCAGACGTACGACGTCGCAACCGGCAGACTCGAGAGCGTCCGCAAGGCGCGCGGCTTGCGTGGTCTTGCCACAGCCGTCGATACCCTCCAGCGTGAGGAAGAGTCCTCTTTCCTCGTCTGTTGTCGCCATGCTCCCCTCCCCGATTGCGTGTCCATGCATAAGCCGAACTACTTTAGCAGGTCACCATGGCGAGATGATGGGTGAGACAAAGGGACAGTCCCTTTGTCTCATGACGCGGCCCTCCGGCATCACAAGACACCGGAGGGCCAAATCCGCTATGGCGTCAACGCTACTGTGCGGTGTAACCACTATCGATGTAGAGGTGCGTACCCGTAGTGAACTCGTTCTCGACAAGGAACACGACACCATGGGCGATTTCCTCGGCCTTGCCAAGGCGTCCCAGCGGATGCAGCGCCTCGAGGCGCTTCATGCCATCCTCACCCATCGTCTTCTCGTTAATCATGCCCGTGTAGATATAGCCAGGGTTCACGGTGTTCACGCGGATGTTGTACTTGGCAAGCGCGAGAGCAGCAGACTGGGTAAGCAGGTTCACGCCACCCTTTGCAGCATTGTAGGAAGGCAGATTGGGGTCGCCGATGGTGCCCTCAATGGAGGACGTGCTCACAATGGCACCGCCGTGACCCTGCTTCTCCATCTGGATGGCAGCGTACTTGATGCCGTAGAACACACCGGTCAGGTTAATAGAGATGAGCTTGTTGAAGTCCTCGTCGCTCATCTGGTCAACGGGGAGGAAGTTTGCGATGCCAGCGTTGTTGTACATGATGTCGACCGAGCCGTAGGTCTTGACGGCAAAGTCGATGAGCTCCTTGACCTGCTCGGGATCGCTCGTATCGGTCTTGTGGAAGACGACGTCCGGAGAAACGGCCTTGAGCTCCTCGAGAGCCTTCGCACCGCGCTCCTCATTACGGCCGGCGATAACGACCTTGGCGCCCTTCTCCAGGAAGGCCTTGGCAGTGGCCAGACCAATGCCCGAGGTGCCACCAGTAACAACCGCCGTCTTGTCTTTGATTTCAAACATGATTTCCTCCCAACCATTGCGCATTGACTACCAATGCACCAAAAGACCTACCCGTGGTCAAAATGGGTAACGCGCGTCCTCTGCAGGCGGTAGGAAAAACGTTTTATCGGCGGTGCTTATTTCCCTTGTGTGAGGTTGAAACTCTTGCTTCTCGCTTGGTCTCCAACCTTCC
>CAJMLD010000137.1 GCA_905214175.1 uncultured bacterium | reverse complement strand
AAAGACGAACCTCCGCAGAATCTCGCCCAACTAGTGCTCCTCCCTCAAGTTTCCCAAATACCAATAATAGGTTTGTGGGACCTTGAGTCTCATACAGCTTTCGTTACGCCACCGTTCACGTTTTGTATGGCGAGCCCGAGCGTCTACTCAATGCCAAGCTTGTCCGAGAGCTCGAGCCACTCGTCCTCGAGCGCCTCGCGCGCGGCCTCGGCATCGTCGACAGCCTTCTGCGCGGCCACGAGCTTCTCGTAGTCGGTTGGGTCGACCTCGGCGAGCGCCGCCCGCAACCGGTCGGGCTCCCCCTCGGTCTTCTCGAGCTTACGCGTCACGGCATCGAATCGCTTCTTGAGCTCACGCCGCTCCTGGTTCGACAGGGGCGCACCCTGCGCACCCGTCGAATCGCTCGGTGCGGCTGGCCCTTCCGTAGCGGAGTTTCGCGAAGCGCACTCCGCGGAGGAAGGGACTGCCGCACCCCCGTGAGCGTCGAGGAGGTCGAGGAACTCGTCGACGCCGCCCGGGCAGTGGCGCACGTGGCCGTCGAGAAGCGCGTACTGGTCGTCCGTCACGCGCTCCATGAGGAAGCGGTCATGCGAGACCATGAGGAGCGTGCCGGGCCAGGTATCGAGGAGGTCCTCGAGAACGGCGAGCATGTCGGTGTCGAGGTCGTTGCCGGGCTCGTCAAGCACCAGGACGTTGGGCTCGTCGAGAAGGACGGTGAGCAACGCCAGACGCCTTCGCTGGCCACCCGAAAGGTCGTGCACAAAGTTGGTAAGCTCTGAGCGCTCGAAGCCCAGGCGCTCGAGGAGCTGCGTGGGACTCTGGGGCTTGCCGTCAACGTAGTAGGTGCTCTTGTAGCGCGAGAGCACCTCGAGCACCCGCCAGTCCTCCTTCTGGGAGAGCGTGTCAAGGTGCTGAGACATCCAGCCAAAGCGCACCGACTTGCCAATGCGAACGGTGCCGGAGGTAGGCTTGAGCTTGCCTGTCATGACCTTGAGCAGCGTCGACTTGCCCGCACCGTTGGCGCCAAGGATGCCGTAGCGGTCTCCCGGCCCTATGGTCCAGGTAATGTCATCCAGGACGCGCGAGCCATCGGGATAGGCAAACGAGACGTCCTTCATCTCAATGACCTGCTTGCCCAACCTGCTCACGGCAAGGCGCTTGAGCTCGATGGGGTTTCTCAAAGGTGGATCGTCGGCGAGAAGCGCGCGGGCCGCCTCCACCCTGAAGCGCGGCTTGCTCGAGCGCGCCTTGGCACCGTGGGCAAGCCAGTTGAGCTCTTTGCGCAGCGTGTTCTGACGGCGCTCCTCGCTCGCCGCGGCCATGCGATCTCGTTCGACGCGCTGCTGGATGTAGGCAGAGTAGCCGCCGTCGAAGGGCTCGATCTCCTGGTCGTGGACCTCCCACATGTGCTCGCAGACCTCGTCCAGAAACCAGCGGTCGTGGGTAACTACGAGAAGGGCGCCCGCCCCCTCTGGCCAGCGGGTCTTGAGGTGGTCGGCGAGCCAGCGGATGGCATGCATGTCGAGATGGTTCGTGGGCTCGTCCATGAGGATAACGTCCCAGGTCCCCACAAGGAGCCGAGCAAGGTCGCAGCGACGGCGCTGGCCGCCCGAGAGCGTCCCCACGGTTGCATCCCAGTCGACGTCGCCCAGAAGCTCCGAGATTATCTGACGCACACGCGGGTCTGAGGCCCACATGTAGTCTGGGACGTCGCCCACAACGGCCCTGTCCACGGTCCAGTTGTCCTGCAGCTCGTCATCCTGTCCCAAAAACCCAACGTGGATCCCGTTTCTCCAGGTAACAGAGCCGCCGTCGGGCTCAAGGCGGTGCGCGATAAGCTCAAGCAGCGTGGACTTGCCTTCGCCGTTCCTGCCCACGACGCCTATGCGCTCGCCCTCGTTAATGCCAATGGTCTGGTCGGCAAGCACGGGCTTGCCAGGCCACTCGTGCGAGAGGTGCTCGCAGCCTATGAGAATCCCCATTAGTCCTTCCCATCTCCCCGGGCAAATCCCCTGAGGAGCGAAATCTCCTGTGCATAGCCATCAAGCTCGTTTGGCGTCTCGAGAATCATGGGAAGCTCGGCGAGACGCGTGTTTGTGACCACGGCCTTAAAGGTGGAGAGGCCAAGCGTCCCCTGGCCGATCTTCTCATGTCTGTCCTTGTGCGAGCCAAGCGGGTTCTTTGAATCGTTCACATGCAGTGCCTTGAGGCGGTCAAGCCCAATAACGCGGTCGAACTCGTCGAGGACCCCATCGAGATCGTCCACGATGTCGTAGCCCGCATCGGCTACGTGGCAGGTGTCGAGGCACACGCCAAGAAGGTCGCCCTCATGCGTCCCCTCGATGATGCGAGCAAGCTCCTCGAAGCGCGACCCCACCTCGGAGCCCTTTCCCGCCATGGTCTCCAGAAGCACCGTGGTCTTCTGGCCGCGAACCAGCACCTGGTCAAGACCCTCGCAGATGAGCCGAATGCCCTCGTCGACGCCCTGTCCCACATGGCTTCCGGGATGGAAGTTGTAGTAGTTGCCCGGCAGCCCCTCAAGAAGCTGGAGGTCGCCTGCCATTGCCTCGCGCGCAAACTCGACAGTCTGAGGCTTGGCGGAGCAGAGGTTCATGGTGTACGGAGCGTGGGCGACGAGCCGTCCAAAGCCATTCTTGGAAAGAATCGCGCTCAGGCCGGCCAGGTCATCCGGATCCGGCGTCTTGGCACGCCCGCCACGGGGGTTTCTCGTGAAGAAGGCAAAGGTGTTTGCCCCAATGCCAAGGGCGGTCTTGCCCATCTGCGTGAAGCCGCCCGCCACCGAGAGGTGGCACCCAATGGTTATCTCGCCATGGCGAACTGTGCTCATGCGCTCCCCCCAGTCACAGAGGCTACAACGCGGTCGCAGATTGCGGAGGCAACCTGGGCGAGCGGCAGGGTGTCCAGCTGCTCGGTGCGGCCTGGCCACACGAAGGCGACGCGGCTCGTGTCGGCACCAAACGTCGAGTCCGCGCGAGACACGTCGTTTGCGACGATAAGGTCGCAGCCCTTGCGCTCGAGCTTCTCGCGCGCATTCGTAAGGAGGTCGTTTGTCTCGGCGGCAAAGCCCACCACGAAGCGGCTGCCCTTGGTACGCGACAGCTCGGCCAGAATGTCGGCGGTCCTGACAAGGTGCAAGATGGAGAGGTCGTCCGTGCCCTTCTTAAGCTTGTGGTCCGCAGGCAAGGCTGGAGTATAGTCCGCAACGGCGGCTGCGCAGATCGCCGCATTGGCACCCTCAAAGGCAGAAAGCGTGGCATCGCGCATCTGGGCGGCCGAGACCACCGGAACAATAGTGACCCCCCGTGGGACGGTGAGCGAGACCGGCCCGGAGACCAGCGTCACCTTGGCACCGCGACGCGCGGCCTCGTGCGCAATGGCGTAGCCCATCTTGCCCGTGGAGGCGTTGGCGATGTATCGCACGGGGTCGATGGCCTCGTGCGTGGGGCCTGCCGTGACCACAAGCCTCATGCCAGCCATGTCCTGCTCGGAAGACGCAAGCGCATCGAGCGCGGCGTCCACGATGTCTGAGACCTCCGCCAGCTTGCCCTCGCCAACGTCACCGCAGGCGAGAAGGCCCGTCTGCGGCATCACAAAGCGCACGCCGCGTGAGCGAAGCGTTGCCACGTTTGCCTGCGTGGCGGGGTTCGTCCACATGTGGACGTTCATGGCGGCGGCCACAAGCACAGGACAGTGCACCGCAAGCAGCGTGGTGGAGAGGCAGTCGTCGGCAAGGCCAACAGCCATCTTTGCAAGCACGTTCCCCGTTGCGGGAACAACCACCACAAGGTCCGCCCAGTCAGCGAGGAAGATGTGCGGGATGGGAGAGTCTGGGTACGCGTAGAGGTCGTCTGCCACGGGATGGCCCGAGAGCGCCTCAAACGTGGGGGTGCCTACGAAGCGCTCCGCGTCTGCGGTCATGGTAACCCGCACGTCGTAGCCGGCATGCTGCAGGCCACGCATGACCTCCACAGCCTTGTAGACGGCAATGCCTCCCGTGACGGCAAGGACAACGTGGGGAGCCTGCGACTCAGTGTCCCTAGGCGTGCTCTCGCTCACTTGCGCTCCCCCTCCACGTAGGGGTCGTCAACAATCAGGATGCGGTGGCAGTACGGGCACTCGGCAACGTCGTCACCGTGCGTGAGGTCGTGGAACGAGGCGGGTTGGAGCTTTACGCGACACACCGAGGGGACATTACCCACGAGTCTCTCGACGGCAAGGCCCTTGAAGCGCTTGCGGGCAGCCTCGTAGTCGCTCAGGTGCTTGGCGGAAATGTTGGCGGAAACGCTCTTGCGCTCCTCGTCAAGCTGCACAATCTTGCGCCGTATCTGGGCGCTATCGCTCTCAAACGACTTCTTCTGCGCAGCTTCCTCGTCGTCGAGGCGCTTGAGCGTGAGGTTGGCGTTGCTCTCGGCACGCTTGACCTTCTCGAGGTCCTCGTCGAGCTGCATACGGTTGTGCTCGAGCTTCTCGACCTTCTTGGCCAAGCCCGTGAGGTGTGCCTCGTAGTCCTGGATCTGCCGATACCCATGGCTGCCGGATGCGACCTCGGCCTTAACCTCCTCGGTGCGGGCTCGGTAGTGCTCGAGGTCCTCTTGGTTCTCGCTCACGTAGGTCTCAAGGTCCTTGCGCTGGGCAAAGATTTTGATGAGCTCGCTTTGCACCTTGCGGCGCGCGCGGGCAATGGCCTGGATCTTCTTCTGCTGCGGCATGGCTGCCAGCGTGGATGCGAGGCGAAGCATGTCGAGGTCGATCTCCTGGAGCCTGACAAG
>CAJMLD010000136.1 GCA_905214175.1 uncultured bacterium | reverse complement strand
GAGCAGAGCAGGAACGGGTTGTGCTCGGTCCTCTCGAGCAGGGTGTCAATCTCAGGCTTAATCACTGACATCTTTGGTAGATCCTCCATTTGACTCGTACATGTCGATGGTGCGCTCCAGCTCTTGCGCAGCGCGCTCGAGGTCGTCGTTCACGATCCTCACGTCGTAGGACTCGCCAAGCTCCATCTCGTGTCTCGCGTTCTCAAGACGGCACTCGATGGACGACTCGTCCTCGGTACCACGACCGCGAAGGCGGTGCTCAAGCTCATCCATCGAGGGCGGCTCGATAAAGACGAGAACAGCATCCGGGTGGATGCGGCGCACGTTGAGACCACCCTGGACGTCAATCTCCAGGATGAGGGACCTCCCCGCAGAGAGATTCCTTCTCACCTCGGAGAGAAGCGTGCCGTAGCGGTGCCCGTGCACGTTGGCCCACTCGAGGAACTCGCCCTGGCTCACCCGGCGAGAGAACTCGGCGTCATCCATAAAATAGTACGAGACGCCATCGGTCTCCCCGGGCCTGGGAGACCTTGTCGTAGCGGAAACCGTCAGGCCAAGCGAGGGACGGTCGCCGCGAACCTTCGCGACCAGCGTACCCTTGCCCACGCCTGACGGCCCAGATACAACGAAGAGCCTAGCGGAGCGCCCCACTACTTGGAGAGCGCCTCGATGAGCTGCTCGCGCTGACGGGCACCAAGACCCTTGACGCGACGGGTAGCAGAAATGCCAAGCTCGTCCATGATCTTGGCGGCCTTGGCCTTACCGTAACCAGGGAGGGACTCGATGAGCGCAGAGACCTTCATGCGGTTGGCAATGGGGTCGTCGGAGTCAAGGACCTCCTCGAGGGTGACCTTGCCGCTCTTGATCTTCTCGCGAAGCTCGGCGCGCTCGTGGCGAGCCTGGGCGGCCTTCTCGAGGGCTTCCTTGCGCTGCTCATCGGTAAGCTGGGGTAGAGCCATTGTTCCTCCAAACATCGAGACAAACTGTTGTGAGGGGCTGGGAGGGAACCTACGGGCCGCCCCAGCGACACAACTAGCTAGTTTGCCAATTCCTCGAACAGTTTACAAGCACTTTATGACTACTAGCAGCAGGAATGCAGCCTACACACAATCTGGGCGCCACAAAGAGCCGCTGGGACGACACAAGCGGTGCTTTTGCATCCAGCCGCGCGGACGCCGCCTACTGGCGTAGCTCTTCGACAATGGCCTGCATGGCGGCGGCAGGGTCGTCTGCCTGCGTGATGGGACGGCCAACCACGAGCTTAGAGGCCCCGGCTGCAATAGCTGCGGCGGGCGTGGCAACGCGGCGCTGGTCGCCCACGGCGGCACCGGCGGGGCGCACGCCCGGGGTCACGATGAGGGCCTGGGGTCCGAGAAGCGCGCGCATCTCGGCCGCCTCCTGCGGCGAGCAGACAATGCCGTCCGAGCCCGCGCCAACCGCCAGACTCGCGAGGCGCGCGACCTCCTCCTTGAGCGGGCGGTCGACGCCAATCTCCTCGAGCGAGGACTGGTCCATGCTCGTGAGGACGGAGATGGAGACAAGCTGCGTGCGCTTGCCCCCGCGCTCCTTTGCCGCCGCCTCGGCACCCTCGCGGGCGGCGGTGACCATGGCGGAGGAGCCAAGCGCGTGGATGGAGAGGATGTCCGCGCCCGAGAGCGAGGCGGACTCCACAGCGCCCCTCACCTGGAACGGGATGTCAAAGACCTTGAGGTCGAGAAAGACTGAGAGGCCGCGGTCCTGCATGGCACGCACGATGGAAGGCCCCTCGCGGAAGAAGAGCGTCATGCCGACCTTGACCCATGAGGCGACGCCAGAGAGGGCGTCCGCCAGCTCGATAGCGCGGTCGCGGTCGCAGTCAAGCGCGACGATGACGGCGTCGCGTGCCTCGTTCTCGCTTAGCATTCGAAGGCTCCAATCAGCTCGTTGATGTCGGAGACGCCCTGCTCGGCAGCCCAAGCCTCAAGCTCGTCGAGGACGCGGGAGGCTGCGGCGGGGTCATACAGGTTGGCGGTACCAACGGAGACCGTGGTGGCCCCCGCGAGGATCATCTCGGCCGCGTCCTCGCCCGAGGCAACGCCGCCAATACCGTTGATGGGAATGCTCACGGCCTGCGCGGCCTCCCACACCATGCGCACGGCGATGGGATGGATTGCGGGACCGGAGAGGCCGCCCGTGGGACGGGAGAGTCTCGAGCGACGGGTGTGGACGTCGATGGACATGGCGTTCACGGTGTTCACAAGAGAGAGGGCATCTGCGCCGGAAGCCTCACAGGCACGGGCAATCTCGCCCACGCGGGCAGGCGCGAGCTTCACCAGAAGCGGCCTTCTCGTGAGTGGGCGCACCGCGGAGACAACCTCGGCCGCGTCCTCGGGCGTACCCCCAAGCAGGCGACCGCCCCGCGCGAGGTTGGGGCAGGAAATGTTGACCTCGATGCCCGCGGCCCAGGGCGCGAGCTCGTCCAGGAGCTCCACCGAGCGCCGGCACTCGTCAACGGAGTGGCCAACCGCCTGGACGATAACGGCGCACCCACGCGACGCAAGCTCGCCGAGGTAGTCGCCGTACTGCTCGGCAAACGCGCGGGCACCGGGGTTCTCGAGGCCCACGGAGTTCAGGATTCCCGAGGAAACCTCGCACACGCGGGGAGCGGGGTTGCCAGGCCAGGGCTCGGCCGCCACGCCCTTGCAGGTCACCGCGCCAAGCCGCGCCACGTCGTAGAAGCCCTCGAACTGCCAGGCGTGCCCAAAGGTTCCCGAGGCGGTGTTCACGGGGTTCTTCATGCGAATGCCGCCCAGGTCGACGGCCATGCTCACGTTGCTCACCATGCCACCTCCCCGGCGTCGAAGACGGGCCCGTCCATGCAGCACGAGCGGCTCGTGCCGTCGCGCATCGCCACGTTGCAGCAGCTGCATGCTCCAAAGCCGCAGCCCATCATGCGCTCAAGCGACGCCTGGCAGGCAAGGCCGGCGCCCTCGGCGAGACGGGCGACCCCAGCCATCATGACAGTTGGACCGCAGGTGAGCACGGCATCGTAGCTGCGCTCGGCGAGAAGGTCGGCCATCGCGTCGGTGGTGAAGCCACCGCGCCCAAGGCTGCCGTCATCGGTGCACACGACCACGCGGGACCGCGGGTCGGTCGATGCTGCCTTCCGGAGCAGCTCCACGTCGACCCCCACGAGCTTGGAAGCACGCTGGGCGCCAACCACGGCGTCGAAGGTGCGCCCGGCCGCCGCCAGCATCTCTGCTGCGGCAAGCACGGGCGGAAGCCCAATGCCGCCAGCAACCAGGAGCGCACGGCCTTCTCCGCCAGGCACCTTCCAACCGTGGCCGCAGGGCCCCACCAGCGTGGACGCGTCGCCGGGCACCATGCGCGAAAGCCTACGCGTGCCGTCGCCCACAAGGGCGTACTCAATGCGCACCGTCCCCGCGGCAGCATCCGCGCGCGAGAACGAGAGCGGCACCCTCAGCACCTGCGAGTGATCGCCCGGCACCGAGACCTCGACAAACTCGCCCGGGGCGAGGAGGGCGGCCACATCGCTCTTGAAGACCATGCACCACGCACCCTCGGCGACCTGCTCGTTAGAGACAACGGCGAAGTCGAAGAGACGGGCGCGGGCGCTGTCCCTTGTCGCCTTCACCTAGGCCACCACGCCGTTGGCGAGCGTGCGGCGGCCGTCCACGAAGACGTCGGTCGCCTGGCCGGTGAGGTGCCAGCCCATGAAGGCGGAGTTCTTGGACTTGCCCACGAGGTACTCGGGCGTGACCTCGAACTCGGCCGCAGGGTCGATGAGGGTGAGGTCAGCGGCGGAGCCGCGCTCGATGCGCACGGGGTCAAGGCGCAGGATCTGCCTGGGGTTCACGGCCATGACCTCGACCAGCCGCTTCCAGCTCATGCGGCCGGTGTTCACAAGCTTGGTGAGCATGAGCGGCAGCGAGGTCTCGAGGCCAACGGTGCCAAAGAAGGCGATCTCCCACTCGCAGTCCTTCTCGTGCGGCGCATGCGGCGCGTGGTCGGTCACGACGCAGTCGATGGAGCCGTCGAGAATGCCCTCGTCGAGCGCCGCCATGTCCTCGGGAGAGCGCAGGGGCGGGTTCATCTTGAGGTTGGTGTTATATGCGGGGGTGATGTCGTCCTCGTTGAGGAAGAGGTGGTGCGGGGTAACCTCGCAGGTCACGGGCAGCCCCTCGGCCTTTGCCTTGCGCACGAGGTCCAGGCCCTTGGCCGTGGAGATGTGGGCGATGTGCAAAGGGCAGCCGGTGAGGCGGCACAGCTCGATGTCACGGTAGATCTCGAGCTCCTCGCCAAGGGCGGGCCAGCCGAACATGCCAAGGCGCGTGGAGGCCTTGCCCTCGTTGATCACACCGTGCGTGGTGAGGGTCTCGATCTCGCAGTGGGCCGAGACAACGCGGTCGAACTGCGAGACGTACTCCATGCAGGTGCGCATCATGCCGGCGCTCTGAACGCCATGGCCGTCGTCGGAGAAGGCGCAGGCGCCCTCCATGACCATGTCGCCGATCTCTGCGAGCTGCTCGCCCTTCTCGCCAACCGTAAGCGCGCCAATGGGGCGTACGTGGCAGAGGCCTGCCTGGCGGGCATGGTCAAGCTGATAGCGGATCTCGGCGCCGGTATCGGTCACCGGGTCGGTGTTGGGCATGGTCGCCACGTCGGTAAAACCGCCGTGCGTAGCCGCGCGGGCACCGGTCTCGATGGTCTCCTTGTACTCGAAGCCGGGGTCACGGAAGTGCACGTGCATGTCCACGAGGCCGGGCACCAGGTACTTGCCAGCGGCGTCGATGACCTCGCAGTCCTCG
>CAJMLD010000135.1 GCA_905214175.1 uncultured bacterium | reverse complement strand
AAGACAGGTTCACCCGTAGAGGTGGAAGACACCCAGCCCACACCCTCCCATCTCCAGCCATAGCCCACAATGCGCTTGGCCTCGGAGAGGTCGGCCGTGTAAAGGTGTTCACCGCTATAGGGGTTGTAGAGTCGGTAGACGTTCTGGGCAGACTCGCTGGTATCAGCGGCAGGCGCCATGGACGTTGCGTCGACTTCGACGCTGGGAGCGGGAGCGGACTCAGAGGGCTTCTCAGGCTCAGAGGCCACGGGTGCCGGAGCGGGTTCCGCAGGCGGTTCCGTCACGCTTGACTCGACATTGGTAGTACTTGCGTTATCGACTGTCTCTTCGTGAGAGCCGTCTGCTGAAGGAGAGTCACCAATTGTAGAGGTGTCGTCAACCGATTGCCTAGCTGGGTCGACGTCTTGTGCCTTCTGCACCTGATCGCTCTCCGGCATCGTACCGCTTGCACCCAAGGCAGGAGTTGCCTTATCTGGAGAATCGGCCTTCTCGGAGATGACTGAGGAGGTGGAGGCGGACTCCAAGACAACAGACTCAACCTGCTGTACGTCTGCAGCACCGAGCTCCTCGGCAACAGCATGCAGTGGCACAGCTGCGAGCGCGGCAGCAAGGACCCCGCAGAAGAATGCACTTCTCACCTTTGGATTCATCCAACCACTCTCCCTCAAGTCATAGACACGCACGAAGAATGATAATCCACGTTAAGGCATGCTTCAGCGAGAGGCTCAACCGGCGCTTCCGCAGTGGCAGGCCATGACACACCAAGCCCACCCTCACGTACTGTTGAGAAGAATCTGGACAGAATGGGCTCGTGGAGCGACAAAAAATGGGAAATTCCTTCTCAACAGCTCCGGCTCAGAACTCAGAGGGGATGCGCACGTGCAGAAGCAAGGGGATACTGGTCGTAAGACGTCGCCTACGCTGAAAAAACGGGCGGCACCCGTTGGATGCCGCCCGCGATAGCGCTATATGGCTGGCGCTGAGCTATGCCTCGTGGTGACGACGCGGCTGGCGCTTCTCGCCGTTCTCGCCGCCGTTGTTGGTGCGAGAGGAACCCTCGCCACGGTCACCGGGGTGACGGCGGGCGCGAGTACGACGCTCTCCAGGGCGCTCGGGACGCTCGCCGCTGTTGTTGGACTCGCCGTGACCGTTGTGGCCGGAGCCAGCAGGAGCCTCGGGCTTGTCAAGGCGATCGAGGGAAATCTTGCCCTTCTCGTCGACCTCAAGGACCTTCACGCGAACCTCATCGCCAATGTTGAGCACGTCCTCGACCTTGTCGACACGCCCCTTGGCGACGCGGGAGATGTGGAGCAGGCCGTCCTTGCCGGGAAGAAGCTCGACAAAGGCACCGAAGGGCTGGATGCCCACGACGCGACCGGTGTACTCCTCCCCCACCTCGGGGACCTTCACGATAGCCTTGATGCGCTCGGCAGCCGCCTCGCCCGCACCGTTGGTGCCGGCGATGAAGACGGTACCGTCCTCCTGGATGTCGACCGTTGCGCCGGTGTCCTCCTGGATGCCACGGATGACCTTGCCGCCGGAGCCAATGACGTCGCGGATCTTGTCCGTGGGGATCTGGAGGCTGATGATCTGGGGCGCGGTGTCCTTGGCATGCTCACGCGGCGCGGGAATCTGCTCGAGCATCTTGTCGAGAATGAACATGCGGCCCTCGTGCGCCTGCATGAGCGCCTTGCGCAGGATCTCGGGAGTGAGGCCGGTTGCCTTGTTGTCCATCTGCATGGCGGTGATGCCCTTGGTGGTACCCGTCACCTTGAAGTCCATGTCGCCGAGGAAGTCCTCGAGGCCCTGGATGTCGGTGAGGACAACCGTCTTGCCCTCCTCCTGGATGAGGCCCATGGCTACACCGGAGACGGGACGCTTGATGGGCACGCCGGCGTCCATGAGGGCCAGCGTGGAGCCGCAGGTGGAAGCCATCGAGCTGGAGCCGTTGGACTCCATGACCTCGGAGACCACGCGGATGGTGTAGGGGAACTCCTCCTCAGAGGGGATCACAGGGAGCAGGGCGCGCTCGGCCAGCGCGCCGTGGCCGATCTCGCGGCGCTTGGGGCTGCCCATGCGACCGGTCTCGCCGGTGCAGAAGGGCGGGAAGTTGTAGTGGTGGATGTAGCGCTTGCCATCGACGGGCTCGATCGTATCGAGGCGCTGCCACTCGTTGAGCATGCCCAGCGTGCAGATGGAGAGCACCTGGGTCTGGCCGCGCTGGAAGAGGCCGGAACCATGGACCAGGGGCAGGTAGTCGGGCTTCACCATAATCGGGCGAATCTCGGTGGGGGTGCGGCCGTCAACGCGCTCGCCAGTCTCGACGACCATCTTGCGCATGGCGTGCTTCTCGAGGCTCTTGAGCTCGACGGCAATGGCGCGACTCCACTGAGCCTGCTCGTCCTCGGAGAACTCGGCCTTGATGGAATCCTTGAGGGCCTCGACCTTGCCCATGCGAGCGAGCTTGTCGGCGTCTTTGAGGGCGGCGCTCATCTCGTCAAAATGCGCGAAGATGCGGTCGTGGACCTCGGGGATGGGCTCGTCGAGAACGTACTCCTTCTTGACGATGGGGCCGTTGGCCTCCTCCCACTTGGCGAAGAACTTCTTCTCCTCCTCGCAGAAGGCAGCGATTGCCTCCTGGCCAAACGCCATGGCGGCGAGCATATCCTCCTCGCTGATCTCCTTGGCGCCCGCCTCAAGCATGGAGATGAACGTGGACGAACCGGCAAGCTCGAGGTCGAGGTCGGAGGTGTCGCGCTCCTCGTAGGTGGGGTTGACGAGAAACTCGCCGGTCTCGGGATTGCGGCCAATGCGGACGCAGGCGAGCGGTCCCTCAAAGGGCACGCCGCCAATCGTGAGGGCCGCACTTGCGCCCATCACGCAGATGGTGTCGACGGAGTGAATCTGGTCGGCCACGAGCGGGGTGGCAACGACCTGAACCTCGTTACGGAAGCCGTCAGGGAACGACGGGCGCAGCGGGCGGTCGATCATACGGGCCGTGAGGGTTGCCTTCTCGGACGGCCTTGCCTCACGCTTGAGGTAGCCACCGGGGATGCGGCCCACGGCGTACATCTTCTCGATGAAGTCGACCGTCAGGGGGAAGAAGTCGTAGTCCTTGCGCTCCTTCGAGACCACGGCGGTCACGAGGACGGTGGAGTCCCCGCTCTTCACCAGGCAGGCGCCCGTGGCCTGCTTTGCGAGCTCGCCCGCTTCGAGAGCGTAGTGCTTTCCGTAGAGGTCGAACTCGTGTGTAACCTTTGTCATATGTTTCCTCTTATCTCCGCCTGCCCCATTGCAGACGGGCCGTCTTGCGGGCCCCCGCACCATGCGCGGGGACGAGAACTGCGTGTGCGACGCATCGCACGCCCGCGGCGCGCCCTCGCTTCTCTCGGGCGCACAAGCAAGGGGCGCCCGCAGGCGCCCCCTTAGAACACTTACTGGATGTTGTCGCGGATGCCAAGGCTCTTGATGAGGGAACGGTACTCCTCGATGTCCTGGGCCTTGATGTAGGAGAGCAGGCGGCGACGCTTGCCGACGAGCATGAGCAGGCCGCGACGGGTGTGGAAGTCCTTCTTGTGGGACTTCATGTGCTCGGTGAGGCCCTTGATGCGCTCGGTGAGCAGAGCGACCTGGACGGCTGCGGAGCCGGAGTCCTTCTCGTCCTTGCCGTACTGCTTGATGAGCTCGGCCTTGCGCTCCTTGGTGACTGCCATGTGGAACCCCTTTCGATCTTAGGATGCGCCCCGGACTGGGACGGTCGCCAGGCAGTTGGCGGGCCGCTAGGTGCGGGGTAATGACCAAGGTATGATAGCACGCACGCCGCGACGGCAATCGTACCCACATAATCGCCGCATACGGTACTTGCCCGCCGCCCCTACTTCGCCGCGTAGAAGACCTTGCCCTCCTGGCTCCAGCCGAGGGTCCCGAGGTAGGAGTACTCCGAGGCGTCGGTCGTGAAGAGGTGGGTGCCCGCCGTGAGCCAGCGGTTGTAGAGGCGGTAGATGGGGGCGCCGCCGGAGGACGGGTCGGCCGAGCGGAAGGCCTCCCCCTCCTGCCGCCACCCGAGCGTCGCCAGGTAGGCGTACTCGGAGGCGTCGCCGGTGTAGAGGTGGTCGCCGGAGTAGGGGTTGTAGAGGCGCCACACGGGGGTGCCCCCCGAGGCCGGGGCGTTCCAGGCGACGCCCTCCTGCGACCAGCCTATGGAGGCGAGGTAGGAGTACTCGGAGTAGTCCGTGGTGAAGAGGTGCTCGCCCGACCACCGGTTGTAGAGGCGGTACATGGGGACGGTGACAGCGGGAGGCTCGACGATCGAGAAGCTCACGGACTTGGAACCCACATAGCTTCCCATGCCAGTCAGGGTGACGGTCGCGGTTCCAGGACTCACGTTGTTGGCGTACGACACCGTGTAGTCTGTGCCCTCTTTGAGCGTGGTTCCGTCATACGTGACGGTCACACCTGGTGTAAGGGCAGCGCCCGTATACGTCTGAGACGGAATAGCGGCAACGTTCGCAGCGGAGATGTCCTTGGGAGCGGCGGGAACGGCCCCCTTCGCAAGCGAGACTGCCTTGTAGGCATCAACCAGGCCGTATCCCGTCTGCCGATCCCAGCCGGCGGCGCCTAAGTCAGTGGCCGACTCGTAGAGATACTCGATTGCCCGCTCTGCGCTTAGGCTACCATTTGCCGCAAACTCCATGGCCATCACGCCGGCAACCCATGGGGACGACATCGACGTACCGCTCATCTGACCGTAGCTGCTGTCACCGGTCCTCAGCGTACTGAGGATAGAAGTGCCCGGGGCGCAGATGTTCTTGTTCGAGGTACCGCTCTTCTGGGACGAGGTGTT
>CAJMLD010000134.1 GCA_905214175.1 uncultured bacterium | reverse complement strand
GTCGAGGGCGCCTACTCGCAGTTTGCGGCAGACCGCATCTTCAAGCACCCGCTCATCTCGTACTTCGAGTCCTTCGAGGGGGTCTTCCGCGCCGTCGAGACGGACTTCTCGCGCTATGGCGTGCTTCCCATTGAGAACTCCACCGCCGGTTCTGTGAACAAGGTCTACGACCTCATGATGCAGCACGACTTCCACATCGTGCGTACCACGCGCGTGAAGATCGACCACAACCTCCTGGCAAAGCCCGGCACCACGGTCGAGCAGATCCACGACGTCTACAGCCACGAGCAGGCCATCAACCAGTGCGCCGGCTTCATCGAGCGCATGGGGCTCACTCCGCACGTGGTCGAGAACACCGCAATGGCCGCAAAGAGCGTTGCCGACAGCGACCGCACAGACGTCGCAGCGCTCTCGAGCCGCGCGTGTGCCCAGCTCTATGGCCTGGACGTGCTCATGCGCGACGTCCAGGACCGTGACGACAACTACACGCGCTTTGCCTGCATCTCCAAGCCGCTCGAGGTCTACCCCGGCGCCGACCGCACCTCGCTCATGATCGTGGTAGACCACCGCCCCGGCACGCTCTTCAAGGTGCTCGCGAAGTTCTACGCGTTGGACATCAACATCATCAAGCTCGAGAGCCGTCCCATCCCCGGCCGTGACTTCGAGTTCATGTTCTACTTCGACGTGGAGTGCCCGGTCACCGCGCCCGAGTTCCGCACGCTCATGGCCACCATCGGTGACGCTTGCGAGGAGTGCCGCTACCTTGGCAGCTACTCGGAGGTGCTCTAAATGACCCAGAGCCTCGACCAACAGCAGAAATCCTCCGGATCGCCCTTTGGCCTTCTCGGCAGAAAGCTCGGCCACAGCTGGTCGCCACGCATACACACCACCCTGGGAAGCGTCCCCTACGACCTCTTCGAACGCGAGCCCGACGAGGTGGAAGCCTTCATCCGCAAGGGCACCTGGCGAGGCATCAACGTGACCATCCCCTACAAGCGCGATGCCGCGCGTCTGGCAGACGAGCGCTCCCCGCGTGTCGAGCGGCTGGGGGCGGCAAACACGCTCGTCCGGCGTCCCGACGGAACGATTTACGCCGAGAACACCGACGTCCTGGGCTTCTCGCTCATGCTCCAACGCTTTTGCGAGCGACGACTGGGAACAACCGCGGAAGAGCTGCTCTCCGGCAAGCCCGCCCTGGTGCTTGGCAGCGGAGGGGCCAGCGCGGCCGTCCAGGCGGCGCTCGAGGACGCAGGGGCGCGCGTCTCCGTCATCTCGCGCTCTGGCGCAGACACATACGAGACGCTGGTGGCGCGCCACGCGGACGCGGTTCTCGTGGTGAACGCAACCCCGGTTGGGATGTACCCCAACTGCCCTGCGACGCCCGTGTCCGAAGATGACCTCGCACGGCTCAAGAGCCTCGCGGGCGTTCTCGACGTGATTTATAACCCCACGCGAACGGGCATCGTGCTTGCAGCAGAGCGTCTGGGCATCCCTGCCGAGACGGGCCTCTCCATGCTTGTCGCGCAGGCGCTGCGTTCGAGCGAGCTCTTCCAGGACAGGCAGCTGGACGTTTCGCTCGTGGACCAAATCGAGTCCCAAATCCTCTCCGAGACGGGCAACGTCATTCTCATAGGCATGCCGGGCTGCGGCAAAACGACTACGGGCAAGCGGCTCGCGCGCGTGCTGGGCAGGCCGTTTGTCGACATCGACGATGCCATTGAGGCAAACACGGGAGAGAGTGCCGCGCACATCATCGACACCAGGGGCGAGCAGGAGTTCCGACGCGTCGAGTCCAGAATCACGGGCGAGTATGGCGCGCGCTCGGGGCTGGTCATCGCCTGTGGGGGCGGCGTGGTCACCGTACCCGCCAACTATGACCTTCTCCACCAGAACGGCACCATCGTCTTCATCGACCGTCCACTTTCCGATCTTGAGACCGAGGGAAGGCCCGTCACGGCATCAAAGGGCGTTGAGGCGCTCGCACGGGAGCGTATGGCCACGTACCATGCCTGGGCAGACGTGGAGATTGCCTCGACAGGCTCCCCCGCTGGGAACGCCCGGGCGATAAGGGACCTGCTTGGACTCTAGCATCTGCTGCTTGCGTCGACCGAAAAGGGGCAACGTCTACGGAGTCATAACAAACCGGACGCCGTCACGGTTGGGAGCTAGCCCTATACTCTCTTCGACACATTTGAACAAGTGGGGCAGCGATGGAAGACCTTGGGGAGAAGGCCTTTTTGAGCAGGGCGCCGCACAAAGAAAGGGTTTGGCGCAAATGGCAAACACGGATGTCGCCGAGCGGGTCCTCGACGCACTCGGGGGCAAGGCCAACGTAAAGGCGAACGACATCTGCATGACACGGCTCAGGATTCTCACCGAGAAGCCCGACCTTATCGACCTTAACAAGCTCCGCTCCATCAAGGGTGTCCTGGGTACCGTGCGTCGCGGCCCAAACGGCGTCGAGATTGTGTTTGGTCCTGGCTCCATCAACGAGGTCAGCGATGACATTGTCCGGCTCACGGGAATCGAGCCCAGCTACTCGGCGTTTCGCGACTCCTCCTCCGCGCCCGAGGACTCCATCAGCGTGCAAATCAACGGGCATGCGCCCATCCCCAAGGCGGTTCGCGCAGCCGTAGCCGCGAAAAAACCCCTAGCCTCGTCGCACTTGGGCTCCCCCTCGACCAACGAGGAGGATGATGCCAGCGACATGGAGGAGCTTGCCTCGCTCCTCGAGGCAACGGGCTCTGCGGATTCTCCTCGCCTCCTTGTGGTCAATGGCCCCAACATCAACATGCTCGGCGTGCGCGAGCCCAAGATCTACGGTCGCAAGACCTATGCCGACCTGGTTCGCCTCTGCCGTTCGGCCGCCCAAGAGGCGGGTTTCTCAGAGTGTCGGTGCTTTCAGTCAAACCACGAGGGCGACCTCGTCGACGTGATACAGGCCGCCTATGGGGAGTTCGACGGCATCGTCATCAATCCTGCCGCCTACACGCACACCTCGGTAGCATTGCTCGACGCCCTCAAGTCCGTTGCCCTGCCCACCATTGAGGTGCACATCTCGAAGGTCGACGAGCGCGAGGACTTCCGCCAAATATCGTACGTGCGCGCCGCGTGCTTCGAAACCATTGTTGGCATGGGGCTCGAGGGCTACCGCAAGGCAATCAAGGACATGGCCGCCCATCTCCGCGAGCACCGGGGAGCCAAGAAGGGCTAAAACGCGCAGGCAGCAGCGCCGCTATTGCACCATGGGATTGCAGCGCCACGTACCAGAGTCACTCACGAGCCAGTCCACGGGCACGTCGTGTTCGTCTCTCGGCAGTGGGTTCCCAGAGAGCTGCTGCCCACGCACCAGCGCGATCTTCTCGCCGGGATAGAACGCCAGGAACCTGTCGTAGTACCCGCCGCCGTAGCCAATGCGATAGCCATCGGCATCAAAGACAAGGCCAGGCACGATGCACACAGAGCCAACTAGCTGCGGCGTCGTGAGGGGGTGGCCACAATCGGGAGACGGCTCCATGAGGCCGCGAAACCCCAGCTCAAGGTCGTCCTCAGAGGAAATCACGAAGAAGTCGAGCGTATGAGAGCGACGGCAGCGAGGAACGGCCACCTGCTTGCCAGCTTGCCAAGCGGCCCGCATGAGGGCGTGCGTGTCGACCTCGGTGCCAAACGAGACATAGGTAAGGACGAGACGGGCTTCTCGCCAAGCGGGAAGAAGCTCAAGCCGTTGGAGGATGCGCGCGTCCGTGGCCGCACGCACAACAGGCGACATTCGCGTACGAACTCGCACGTACTCCTCGCGGAGGGCGGTCTTGCCAGCGTCTGTACCTTGGGAACTCGCCACCGCATCCTCCTTCTCCACTAGGGTCCACTTTACCCCATAATCGCCTCGGTCTGCTAACGTTGCCCATCCTGCAATCGCACGACAAGACAAAGGTCCCGAGAACGGGTATTGCGTTCCCCGGGCGGACAGGAACGCGCGGTTGCCGTAAGATTGATGTTTGTGAACGCACGTACCGCCATGCGGTATTGACGAGCAAAGGACCAGGAGAAACCATGCCCAACGAGGGAAGCTACGAAGCCGCACTTAAGCGCAGTGACCAGATTCAGGCCGACCTGCCCCAGCACCCCGAGAACTACACCATGCTCACCGGCGACAGGCCCACGGGACGTCTGCACCTGGGCCACTACTTTGGCACCATCAAGGAGCGCGTGCGTCTCCAGAACCTAGGCGTCAATACCAACATCATCATTGCGGACTACCAGGTCATCACCGACCGCGACACCACCGAGCACATCCGCGACAACGTCTACAACATGGTGATCGACTACCTTGCCTGCGGCATCGACCCTGAGAAGACCATGATCTTCACGCACTCCGCCGTTCCCGAGGAGAACCAGCTCATGCTGCCATTCCTCTCGCTGGTCACGGAGGCCGAGATGGAACGCAACCCCACCGTGAAGGCAGAGCAGGCGGCCTCCGGGCATGCGCTCACGGGGCTTCTCCTCACCTATCCCGTGCACCAGGCGTGCGACATCCTCTTCTGCAAGGGCAACATTGTGCCCGTGGGACGAGACCAGCTCCCCCACATCGAGATTACCTCGAAGATCGCCCGCCGCTTCAACGAGCGCTACGGCAAGGTCTTCCCCGAGGTCGCGGGGCTTCTCACCTCCACGCCGCTCCTGCCTGGCCTCGACGGCCGAAAGATGAGCAAGTCCTATGGCAACGCCATCTCCCTCTCGATGACCGCCGAGGAGACCGCAAAGCTCATCAAGAAGTCAAAGACCGACTCCGAGCGAAACATCACGTTTGACCCCGAGGGACGCCCCGGCGTCTCGGCTCTGCTCACTACGGCCGGCATCTGCAGCGGGCGCGACCCCAAGG
>CAJMLD010000133.1 GCA_905214175.1 uncultured bacterium | reverse complement strand
CCAGCAGCGCAGCGAGCTTGTCGGCAACCTCGTCCACCTGCTCCTCGGAAATCACCAGCGGAGGCAGGAAGCGAAGAATCGAATCGCCAATGTGGTTAAGCACGAGACCCACCTCAAGACCCTTGTCTACCAGCTCGTTTGCCACCGGCACGTCCAACTGCGCGCCAAGCATAAGCCCGTGCCCGCGTACCTCCGTCACGTGAGGAAGCGCCTCGAGCCGTTGGCGCAGGTGCCCGCCGCAGGCAATAACGTGCTCCCCCACCCCTTGCGAGACCAGCGCCTCGACCGTAGCGCGGCCAGCGGCCGCAGCCAGCGCGTTCCCGCCGAAGGTAGAGCCATGATCTCCCGGCCCCATGAGGTCGGCCACCTCGACCTTCGCTGCAACGGCACCCATGGGAAAGCCGTCCGCGATTCCCTTCGCCATGCTCACCACGTCTGGCTCGATGCCAGCCAGCTGGTAGCAGAACGGCGCCCCACAGCGGAAGAACCCGGTCTGGACCTCGTCAATGATGAGAAGTACGCCGCGCTTCTTGCACTCGGCAGAAACAAACTGCAGGTAGTCGTAGCTAGTGGGCCACACGCCGCCCTCACCCTGCACGCACTCAAGCATCACGGCGCACACGGGCCCGCAGCTCGCAGGCGGATTGTCCAGTGCCGCCACCAGCGCGTCCGTATCGTTCAGCGGTACGGCGGCAAAGCCGGCCGGCATGGGGAGAAACGCCTTGTGGAACACGTCCTGCCCGGTCGCAGCCAGCGTTGCCAGCGTGCGGCCGTGGAAGCTCTTCTGCGCCGTGAGGATTCCGGTCGCGCCGCCAAGCTTCTTCTCGCCCCAGCGCCTGGCCACCTTGATGGCGCCCTCGTTTGCCTCAGCACCCGAGTTGGCGAAGAACGTCTTCCACGCAGATCCCGTGGAACCAACCACGTGGCCCTCCTCGTCGCAGGCAGACGAGAGAAGCCCCGCGAGGTCGCGTGCAAGCTCGCCGCGGTTCTCGACATAGAAGTAATTGCCCACCTGCCACACCTTGTCGACCTGCTCGTGCAGGGCGGCCGCCACCGCGGGGTTGCGGTGTCCCATGCTCACGGCGCCAATGCCGCCCAGGCAGTCGATATACGTCTTGCCCGTGGAGTCGGTGAGCGTAGCGCCCTCGCCCGACACAAACTCGATGGGGAGGCGGCCATAGGTGTGCATCACGTAGGTATCGTCAAGGACTTTGGCGCTCTCGTAGCTGGTGTCTGCCATGTTGTTCTCCTTGTTCTGAATGAGACAAAGGGACTGTCCCTTTGTCTCACTGGGTGAAGAGGGTGCCCACACCTGCGTCGGTGAAGATCTCGAGCAGCAGCGAGTGGGGAGACTTGCCGTTCAAGATGACTACCTCGGACACGCCGCGGTCCATTGCCTCCACAATCGAGCGAACCTTGGGGACCATACCGCCCGCCAGCTCGCCGGAGTCAAGAATGCTCTTGGTCTCGGCCTTGGTGAGCGAGCGAATGAGGCTTCCCTTGTCGTTAACGTCGGCAAAGAGGCCGTCGACGTCGGTGAGATAGATGAGCTTGTCGGCGTGGAGCGCCTCGGCAACAGCGCTTGCCGCCTCGTCGGCGTTCACGTTGAAGAACCCGTCCGGGCCGCAGGCCACGCTCGCAATCACGGGGATGTAGTCATCGTCGAGGATTGTCTCGATGAGCTCGGGGCTTACCTCGCGGATGTGACCCACGCGGCCAAGCTCGGGCGAGACGGGAACCGCCTTGAGCGTCTTGCCGTCCGCCCCCGAGATGCCCACCGCATTGTGGCCGTACTCGTTCAGCGACCAGACCAGCTGCTGGTTGACCTTGCCGATAAGAACCTCCTGCACGGCTTCCATGGTGTCGTCGTCGGTGACGCGCAGCCCGTTTTTGAACTGCACGGGCATGTCGAGACGGGCGAGCATGGCGCTTATCGCCTTGCCACCGCCGTGCACGAGCACCACGCGCATGCCCATGAGCTTGAGGAGCTCGATGTCCCCCAGCACCTGCGCCATGAGCTTGGGGTCCTCCATGGCAGACCCGCCATACTTCACAACCACGGTCTTCCCGCGCATCTTGTTGATCCACGGGAGCGCCTCGGTGAGAACCTCTGCCTTCCTCTGAGCGAGCTCCAGCTCGCCCTCCTCGCGACCTTGCATGCGTACCTCCTGTGTTGGGTTATCTGGTCGTGGGGCCGCGTCGTGCGCGGCGGCCGAGAAGCCGCGTTGTTCACGGCCGGGCACAGGGCGCCCTAGGTGCGGTACTCCCCGTTGATCTTGACGTAGTCGTGCGTGAGGTCGCAGGTCCACACGCGCGAGTGGGCCTCCCCCGCACCCAGCGAGATGGCAATGTCTATCTCGGGCTGCTCGAAGCGGCGAAGCATATCTTCCTCGTCCATGGGGACAGGAAGCCCCGCGCGCAGCACGGGCACGCCCATGAAGTCGATGTCCACGTCTTCCTGCGAGAATGGCACCCCGCACTTACCGGCAGCTGCAGCTACGCGGCCCCAGTTTGCGTCGTGGCCAAAGATGGCGGTCTTGACCAGCGGCGAGTTTGCAATGGCAAAGGCAACCTTGTCGGCGTCCGCCTGCGTGGCGGCTCCCAGCACGTCCACCGTGACGAGCTTGGTAGAACCCTCGCCATCTGCGGCAATCTGGCGGGCAAGGTTGGTGCAGACGCCCTTGATGGCAGCGGCAACAGCCGGGAAAGCAGGCGACGTCTCGTCGATGGCCTCGCCTCCGGCAGCCCCCGTGGCAAAGAGAATGCACGTGTCGTTGGTGGAGGTGTCGGAGTCAACGGTCACCTTGTTGAAGGTCTGGCGTACGGCCGAGAGGAGCGCGGCATGAGCGGCCTCGGGTGTGAGCGGCGCGTCGGTCGAGAGCACGCAGAGCATGGTCGCCATGTTGGGTTGAATCATGCCGGAGCCCTTCACAAAGCCACCCACATGCACCGTGACGGAGCTGCCGTCTGACTGGGCGGCGGGCCCCACAAAGGCGGACTCCTTGGGATGGGTGTCGGTGGTCATGACGGCACAGGCAGCATCGTGGGCAGCCTGGGGCGTCGCTGCGAGGGCGCCCACAATCGCAGGGACACCGGTCACGTAGGGCTCAAACGGAAGCTGGACGCCAATGACGCCTGTCGAGGCAACCAGCACGTCCTGCTCGTCGCAGCCAAGTGCCTGGGCGACAAGGGCGCAGGCCTTCTCGGCACACCGCAGGCCGGGCTCACCCGTGGCGGCGTTGGCGTTGCCCGAGTTGAGCACAACGGCGCGGGCGTGGCCAGAGACGGCGCGTGCGCGGCTTACCTGCACCGGCGCGGCGCAAAAGCGGTTCTGCGTGAACGTTGCCGCGCAGACGCTCGTCTTGTCGGCAACCACGAGCGCCATATCCTTGCGCTCGGGGTTCTTGCGGAAGCCTGCGGAGATTCCCGCGGCACGCATGCCGGCGGCCGCGCAGACGCCACCCTCGCAGGGGGCAAAGCCAAACGTCTGAGGTGCGTCATCCTGCACGGGGATGGCTAGGGGCTTGTAGCTTGTCATGAGAGGTCCTTCTGGACGGGGACGCGCCGCATGCGCGCCCAAGGCGGACGGTGCGGGAGGTCCTTGCGCCAGTCGACGGACTCGGCTATGAGCTTAGATGAGCGGGGCGGTGGCTCCAATGCCCTGGGTCTCCGGGAGGCCAAGCACCAGGTTTGCGCATTGCACTGCCTGGGCCGCAGCCCCCTTGCCGAGGTTGTCAATCGCGCAGGACGCGATGATGACCCTACGTCGTCGGTCATCAAGGGCAACCCCAACCTGGGCGCGCGCGGTCGCCGCAACCGAGGAGGTCTGCGGCATGTGGCCAGCGGGGAGCGTGGAGACAAGCGCCTCGTCAGCATAGCGGCGTTCGTAGGCATCCTGCACGTCGTTTGCGGTGACGCC
This sequence comes from uncultured bacterium, assembly GCA_905214175.1. Lineage (GTDB taxonomy): Bacteria > Actinomycetota > Coriobacteriia > Coriobacteriales > Atopobiaceae > Tractidigestivibacter. The sequence continues at coordinate 975 of CAJMLD010000133.1, read as the reverse complement.
ATCGGCAGCCGTCATGTACACCGTGGCGAGAAGGCCGCGGGTGAGCGGAGCCAGGTGCGGCGTGAAGACCACGTTCATCTCGCGCCCGGCAGCCTGCGTGAGCGTCTGCTCGATCTCGGGCGTGTGGCGGTGATGGGCAACGCCGTACGCCTCTACAGACTCGTTGGCGTGGCAGTAGTGCGTGCGCGCGTTGACGGAGCGACCCGCGCCGGAAACACCGGAGATGGCATCGGAAATCACAAGGTCTCCCGTGGCAAGGCCAGCCTCGAGCGCCGGGATGGCAGCGAGGGCCGTTGCCGTGGGATAGCAGCCCGGCACGGCGACAAGGACCGCCTGGCCCTTCTCGTGACGCTCGCCCAATGCGAGAAGCCCTTCGCGGTTGAGCTCGGGCAATCCGTAGACCGTCTGGCCAAGAAGCTCCGGGCTCGTGTGGGGCGTGCCATACCACTGCTCGTAGACGGCGGCATCGTGCAGGCGGTAGTCTGCGGAAAGGTCGACAACGGTGACACCAAGGGAGAGCAGCTGCGGCGTGATGGCAAGCGATGCCGTATGCGGAACAGCAAGGAAGGCGACGTCTGCGCACTGGGCGATTGTCTCGGGCTCGGGGAGCGAGAGCACGAGGTCCGTAGCGCCCTCGAAGGCAGGGTACACATCGGCAAGCCTGGTGCCTACGGCCTTGCGGTCCGTGGCCATCACAAGCTCCATGGAGGGATGCCCCAGGACAATGCGGCACACCTCGATCCCGACGAACCCGGTTGCCCCCACGACGCAGGCCCTTATACGCTCCATTCCCTTAATCACCCCGAAATAATGCATAAACATAAACCTGTATGCAAGATTGCTTTTTTTATTGGGTGCAGGATAGCACAGGGCTTGAGACCTGTTCCACATGCGACAATCTGTTTTTCTCCCTGACACAATTAGTAAAACGCCCGTAACCCCAAGGATGCCCCGGGCGACAAGCTCCCTCTACCT
>CAJMLD010000132.1 GCA_905214175.1 uncultured bacterium | reverse complement strand
GGGCATGTGCGAGATATCCTTGAGCATCTCAGCATCCTCGAGCGGCGCGAGCTCGGCCTCGTCGGTGACCTCGCCGCGCACCATGCGCTCGAAGAGGTCGCACAGCTTGATGGCCTCCTCGGGCGTCCTGCCCACCATGAGGTCGCTCATGATGTCCGCGGACGCCTGCGAGATGGCGCAACCATGCCCGGTGAACGCGGCCTCGTCGATGGTGCCGTCGTCCGCCAGGCGCACGGAGAACTTCAGCTCGTCGCCGCACGAGGGGTTCACGCCCTCGTGCGTGCAGGTGGGGTTCTCCATCTGGTACTTGTAGTCGGGATGGGCCACGTGGTCCATGAACTCGGCGTTGTAGAGGCTAGTCACGTCCATGGAAGACCTCCCAGACCTTCCCCAGGCCGTCGACGAGGGCGTCGATATCGGACTTGTCGTTGTAGAAGGCAATGCTCGCGCGGCAGGTGGCGCCATTCTCCACGCCCAGGTAGGCGAGAAGCGGCTGCGCGCAGTGGTGGCCGGCGCGGATGCACACGTTGTTCATGTCGAGAATCGACGCCACGTCGTGCGGGTGAATGCCTCGCACGTTGAAGGCAACCGATCCCACGTGGCGCTCGCCTTCGGCGGGACCGATAACGTCCACGTAGGGGAGGACGGCCAGCGAGTCCGTGAGGTAGCGGGCAAGCAGGCGCTCGCGAACCTCAAGCGCGTCAAAGCCCTTCTCGTCCAGGTAGTCCAGGCAGGCACCAAAGGCATACGCGCCAGCGGCGTCCTGCGTGCCCGCCTCGAACTTCTGCGGCACGGGCGCCCAGACGGCGTCGGTCTCGGTCACGGAGTCGATCATCTCGCCGCCGGTGAGGAAGGGCGGCATGGCGTCGAGCACCTCGGGCTTGCCCCAAAGGACGCCGATCCCCATGGGGCCGCCCATCTTGTGCGCCGAGAAGGCGAGAAGGTCGCAGCCAAGCTCGCGCACGTTCACGCGGACGTGCGGCACTGACTGCGCGCCGTCGACCACCATGTAGGCGCCCATCTCGTGCGCCCGCCTGGCAATCATGGGGATGTCGTTCTCTACGCCCAGGACGTTGGAGACCTGCGTCACCGAGACGATCTTGGCGCGCGGTCCCACCTTTGCGGCGACCTCCTCGGGCGTGATGCGGAAGTTCTCGTCCATGCGCAGGTAGACCAGGTTGGCGCCGGTCTCGCGGCAGATCTGCTGCCACGGGATGAGGTTCGAGTGGTGCTCCATGATGGAGATGACCACGTCGTCGCCGGGCTTGAGCACGGAGCGTCCCAGCGTGCGGGCCAAAAGGTTGAGAGACTCGCTGGCGTTTCTCGTAAAGACAACCTGGCTGCCGCAGGGCTTGCCCGCCTCGTCAACGGCGCCCAGGAAGGCCGCAATCTTGTCGCGCGTCTGCGCGATGGCCTCGGTTGCCTCGACGGAGAGACGGTAGAGGCCGCGCAGCGGGTTGGCGTTCATGGTCTCGTAGAAGTGGCGCTGCGCGTCAAGGACAACGGCCGGACGCTGTGCGGTGGCGGCGCTGTCGAGAAACGCGAGGTCAGGATTAGCCGAGAGAAGCGGGTAGTCGCCCTTGTAGGGGTTCTGCTCGATGGTTGAAAGCTCGTCTTGTGTCAGCATGGGCTTGCCTTATGCCTCCTCGTCCTCCGCGAGCTGCACGCTCGCGTCGAAGTCGTGCGCCACCTCGGCGCCCAGCACGCGCTCGGCCTGGCGCACGGCAACGTCATGCGCGTGTGCCTCGGGTGCGTTGATGATGGCGTCCTCGAAGAGGGCGCGTACGAAGAGCGCCTCTGCGTCCTTGCGGGAGAGGCCGCGGTCGGCGAGGTAGTCCATCTGCTCGGGGCCGACGGTGCCGATGGTGGCGCCGTGGTTGCCCTGGACGTCGTCCTCGTCGCAGAGGATGACGGGGACGGTCTTGTTGACCACGTCGTCGCCAAAGACCAGCACGCTCTCCGCCTCGTCGCCCTTGGAGCCGCGGGCGCCGTGGACCAGGTCGATGGTTGCGCGCAGGGCCTTCTCGGCCGCGTCATCAAGGATGCCGTTCTCGCGCACGTGCGCGATGGTGTTCTTGCCGCGCTGGCGCACCACGTGGTTCACGTCCAGGTGGTCCTTGCCATCGGCGAAGTAGCGCAGCCCCACGTTGGCGCGGGCGCGGTCGCCGGAGAGGGAGACCGCCGTGCCAAAGGCCACGGTACCGCCGCCGAGCGCGTACTGGCGAACCTCCACGCGGGCGTCGTCGTCTGCGTCCACGCCCACGCTTTCGAGGTGCTGCTGAGAGGAGCCAATGCCAACGACCTCGGTGATCGTGACCGTTGCGCCCTCCTCGGCGATCACGCGCAGGAGCGAGGCGGAGGTGGTTGCGGCTGCGTTGGTGCCGCCCGCGGCGACCACGATGGAGACCGTGGCGCCTGCACGCACCATGACGCCGGTGTCCGCGACCTCGCCCTTGTCGGTGTCGACGGCCACCACGATGGGCTCCTCGCGCACGGTGTGCGCAGGGACCTCTACGTAGCGGGCGTCGGCGGCCTGCGAGGTCACCCAGCTGGTGACCTTCTCGCCCATGCCGCACTCGATGTGCGAGAAGAGCTGGGGAAGCGCAAAGTACACGTCGCCCTTGCGTGAGATCTTGGGCACCGTGAGCGTGATGTCATTGGCGCGCAGGCGGTTCCAGGTCTGCGCGGGGGGCTCGTTCACGCGGTCGAGCACGACGGTAGCGTTCTCGTCTGCCATTAGCCGATCGCCCCTTCCATCTCGAGCTTGATGAGGTTGTTCATCTCGACGGCGTACTCCATGGGGAGCTCCTTCGAGACTGGGTTGGCAAAGCCGTTCACCACGAGCGTGCGGGCCTCCTGCTCAGAGCAGCCACGGCTCATGAGGTAGAGGATCGTGTCGTCCGAGATGCGCCCGATGGTGGCCTCGTGGCCAACCGACGCGGTGGGGTTGCGCACGTCCATCGCGGGGATGGTGTCAGAGCGGCTGATGTTGTCGAGCATGAGCGACTGGCAGCTCACGGTGCAGCGCGCGTTGTCCGCGTGACGGCCCACGACGACCGAGCTCCTGAAGGTGTTGATACCGCCGTCCTTGGAGATGGACTTGGTGCTCACCGAGGCGGTGGTGTCGCGGCCGTTGAGGATGACCTTGCACCCGGTGTCGAGGTCCTGCGTGGCGCCGGAGAAGGTGATGCCCGTGAACTCGCAGCTCGAGCGGTCGCCGGCGAGGATCGTGGTGGGGTAGAGGTAGGAGACGTGGCTGCCAAAGCTGCCCGAGACCCACTCCATCTTGGCGTCGGCGCCCACGGTCGCGCGCTTGGTGTTGAGGTTGTACATGTTCTTGGACCAGTTTTCGATTGTGGAGTAGCGCAGGCGCGCGCCGTCCTTCACGAAGAGCTCCACGGCGCCGGCGTGGAGGTTTGCCTCGTAGTACTTGGGTGCCGAGCAGCCCTCGATGAAGTGCAGGTTGGCGCCGGGCTCGACGATGATGAGCGTGTGCTCGAACTGACCCGCGCCCTGGGCGTTGAGGCGGAAGTAGCTCTGCAGCGGGTAGTCAAGCGAGACGCCCGCGGGCACGTACACGAAGGAGCCGCCCGACCACACGGCGTAGTGGAGCGCCGCAAACTTGTGGTCGGTCATGGGGATGAGGGTGCCAAAGTACTCGTGAACCACAGGCTCCCAGGTGGGGTCGTGCAGCGCGTCCTCGATCGTGGTGTACACCACACCCTGCTTGGCGACCTCCTCGCGCATGTTGTGGTAGACGATCTCGGAGTCGTACTGGGCGCCCACGCCGGCGAGCGACTCGCGCTCCGCCTCGGGGATGCCCAGGCGCTCGAAGGTGTCCTTGATGTCTGCCGGCACGTCGTCCCAGCTCGAGGCCTGCTTGGTCTTGGGCGAGACGTACGTGGAGATGTGGTCGAGGTCGAGGCCTGCGATCGAGGGGCCCCAGTTGGTGGCCATGGGACGGCGGTGGTACTCGTCGAGCGCCTTCAGGCGCAGGTCGAGCATCCACTCGGGCTCGTCCTTTTTGGCCGAGATTGCGCGCACGATGTCCGGCGTGAGGCCGTCGGCGTAGCGCTCGTATCCCTCCTCGGACTTGGTGAAGTCGTAGAGGGAGCGGTCGACGTCTGCGACCTGCGTCCTCTCCTTTGTCACCTTGCATCACCCTCGCTCGCGGCCTTGGTCTCGAAGCGCTCGAAGCCGTTCTTGTCGATGTCGTCGATGAGGCTTGCGGGGCCCTCGGCCACCAGGTGGCCCTTGACCATCACGTGCGTGCGGTCGACGGTGAGGCGCTCGAGGATGCGCGTGTTGTGCGTGATCATGATGAGCGCGCCGCCCACGGTCTCGCGGTAGCGCTGGATGCCGTGCGAGACGGTTGCCAGGGCATCGACGTCGAGGCCGGAGTCCGTCTCGTCGAGAATTGCCAGCTTGGGCTGAAGAAGCAGCAGCTGGAGCATCTCGATCTTCTTCTTCTCGCCGCCCGAGAAGCCCACGTTGAGCTCGCGCATGAGGAAGCTCTGGTCGAGGTTGAGCTCGTCGGCGATGGCGCCCACGCGGCGACGGAACTCGCGCGCGGTGCACTTGAGCTCGGGGCGCATCTGGGAGATGGAGCGAAGGAAGCTGTAGAGGGGCACGCCGGGGACCTCGACGGGCGCCTGGTAGGACAGGAAGATGCCGGCAAGCGAGCGCTTGTCGGGCGAGAGCTCGGTGATGTCCTGGCCGTCGAAGGTGATGGTGCCCGAGGTTACCTTGTAGGTGGGGTCGCCCATGATGACGTGGCCGAGCGTCGACTTGCCGGCGCCGTTGGGGCCCATGAGGACGTGGGTCTCGCCTGCGCCAACCTTGAGGTTGACGTCGTGGAGGATGGGCTTGTCCTCCGTACCTGCGGAGATGCCGCTCACGTCGAGAAGCGTGTCTGCCATTCTTTTCTCCTAGCT
>CAJMLD010000131.1 GCA_905214175.1 uncultured bacterium | reverse complement strand
GCTCGAGCCCGTGCGCAGGTGGCCGAGGAGTGTCGGGCGTCCGGCGCTGCCGCAAATGCCGTGAGCGTTAAGATTGCCGAGAACAGCCTGGTAAACGAGCCCTCGCCCTTCTCGCCGCACGATGACGCGCAGTTCGACTACATCCGTCGCTGCGTTGCCGGTGTCTATCCCGAGGCGGGCGTGTGCCCCTACGTGCAGACGAGCTGCTCGGACTCCCGCTCGTTCACCAAGATCTGCGACCACGTATACCGCTTTGCCGCCTTTGTCTACACGCCGGTGGCGCGCGGTCTTATCCACGGTGCCAACGAGCGTATCCCGGTTGAGGACTACAAGCATGGCGTGGAGTTCTACGTGGCGTTTGTTCGGGGGCTCGATCAGCTGAACGCATAAAGAATGCAACCATTCCGCCACGCTGGCAACTCTGGCGCGTGGTGAGGACGAGAGGAGCCAAGATGGCCGAGAAAGAACAAGGGGCCACGTCCAGGCAGAGGATTCCCTTCGACTGGAAACGCTGCGCGATCGCCTCACTTCCCTTCATGGGGATGATTTCGTTCTGGCAGGTCTTCGACGGCCTGGTGCCCAAGATGCTCACCCAGACCTTCGGTCTCTCCAACTGGCTCACGGGCGTGGTGATGGCGCTCGACAACGTGTTCGGCCTCGTCCTGCTGCCATGGTTTGGCATCCTCTCCGACCGCTGTCGTTCACGCCTGGGGAGAAGGACTCCCTTCATCCTGGCCGGCTCTGCCGTGGCAACGGTATCCGTACCGCTCATCGCCGTGGCAAACAACCTGGGAAGCCTGCCTCTGCTCATTGCGATGATCTTGGTGACGTTGGTTGCCATCTGCTCGTACCGCACCGCGACGCTGGCGATTGTCGCGGACATCACGCCGCGGCCGCTGAGAACCAAGGGCGATTCCGTCGATAAGATTGTGGGTTACGCGGGTACGGGCGTCATGCTGGTGGCAATCTCGGTCCTTGTCCCCTCGGTCGCAAATCCCGACTACGTGCCGGTGTTCCTGCTCCAGGGCATCGTGATTGCCGTGGCGGCCGTAGTCTACCGCGTGCTTCTCAACGAGCCCAAGGCAGTGGCTAAGATGCACGAGGAGAGCCTTGCCATGGGCATCAAGGAAGACGCCATCGACACGGACGACGCTGACGAGAAGGGCAAGGAGCGCGTGACCGACCCGGAACTGCTCCGCTCGATTGCGCTGCTCCTTGGTGCCGTTTTCTTCTACTACATGTCCTACAACGCGATGACCACGAACATCTCGCGCTATGCGTCCGATTTCTTCTCGATGCTCGGCGGTTCCTACGCAATCATCAACATTGTTACCATTGCAGGCGGGCTTATCTCGTATGTGCCCATCGCCAACCTCTCGCTTAGGGTGGGCAGGAAGCGCGTGGCCCTCGTGGCCGGCCTGGTGATGACCGTCTGTCCGGCCATCATGTGGCTCTTCCCGGCGTTCACGCCCTTCTATTACGTGCTGTTCCTGTTCATGGGTGCGTCGCTTGGCGCCGTTGACCTGTGCGTGTACCCCATGATCCTCGAGGGCTGCAGCTCAAGGAGCGTTGGCCGCTATTCGGGCTACTACTACACGGTGAGCATGGCGGCGCAGGTCGTGACGCCCATACTCTCGGGCCTGGTCATGGACGTGGCCGAGTCGCAGCTCTTCCTATACATCACCGTGATGGGGGCGGCGATGTGCGCGTTTATCGCCCTGGCCAAGCACGGCGACTCGATCCTCGCCGACGAGATCCTGCGTCGCGAGGCCAACGCGGGGGAGTAGGGGTGGCCGCGTTGGGGGCTCTACAGCTGTCGTCTAAGCGCTCAACGAACCTATTCCTACTGCAATGCTCGAGTCGGGATTGTGCAAGGTGAGGCGCTTGTGGGATGGAGCTCATGGCTGAGTGGCTTCCTAAGGCTCTGGGGACGTCTGAGGTACCCGTTTGCTTTGTTCCCATGGGCGATACGTACCAATACGTAGGACGATAGCGGCCGGGTATCTCCCCTCTGCAATGCCGCCGGTGCTATTGTCGCATGTGGCTAACACCCCACATTCAATCAGCCCCAGGAGGCACTACGACATGTCCATGTCAGCTACGCTCGCCCTTCAGATCGTTGTCATGTTCATGCTCGTAGGCATTGGGTTCGTGATGTTTCGCACAGGCAAGATCACCATGGAGGGCAACCGTACCATCGGCAACATCCTCGTGTACCTCTCGCTGCCCTGCGTCATCGTGAAGGGCCTCATGGTCGAGCGGACCGCCGAGAATGCGATTGGACTGGCGGTTTCTGCCGTTGCAGGGTTGCTGGCGCTTATCGTGTCCGCGATTGTCGCGCGGCTCATCCTGAAGAAGGACGCCATCGGGAACTTTGCCGCGACCTTCTCAAACCCCAGCTTCTTTGGCATTCCGCTGGTGATTTCCATCTTGGGCCAGGGGCCGGTGTTCTACATGACCGGTTTCATCGCGTTCATGAACCTTGGCCAGTGGACGTACGGGGTGTCGCTGCTTACGGGCGAGAAGGGGCGTGTCTCTGTGCGCGGGCTGGTTACCTCGCCATTCTTTGTGGCGATGCTCATCGGCCTTGCCCTCTTTGTGTTTCAGCCCCCGCTGCCCGGGGTCGTGACGAGCTGCCTGGACTACGTGTCTGCGCTCAACACGCCGCTGGCCATGTTTGCCACCGGCGTCTACCTCGCGCAATCGCGTCTTTCCGACGCGATTCACCGCGTAGGGCTCTACAAGGTTGTCCTTGCGCGCCTTGTTGTCTCGCCTGTGGTCTCCGTCTTGCTTCTCAGCCTTCTGCCTGCGGAGTTACTCGACCTCAAGCTTGCCGTTCTTATCGCCCAGGCGTGCCCCGTTGGTCTGAATGTGGCGGTCTATGCGCAGCTTCACGACGCCGACTACGTGTATGCCGTGGAGACGATCGTGGCCTCGGTGCTGTTCTCGCTGGTCTCGATTCCGCTTGTGGTGGGCTTGGCGCAGATGGTGTGGTAGCGGTTGCTGCCTGGCGGCGGATTCATCGTGCTGCAGGAACTGCCCTTGTGGCGCCAATTTGACGCCACAGCGAGGGTTTCCGCGGCTTTCTCTGCAAAAAGCGGCCTTGTGGCGCCGTCCCACCCCCCGCACCGTCACGGCGCCCGCCGGCACCCCCAGCAATCGTGCAGAGCTTACGCCCGTTTTCGCCCCGTCGTTCTCGCCAGCGCCCCATCGTGCTACCATGCCCCCTAGGCAATGACGGAGAGGTTTGGTCGTCGCGTCGCCAGCGGACAAGAGATGGGGCTCACCGGCTGAGAGGTCCCTCCAAGGCTGACGTCCAGAGTTCACTCCACCAGCCGCAACCTCAAAGCGGGTCGCATGGCCTGCAAGTAGGGAAGCCGTAGGCCCCACGGCACGGGGCGCAACGAGTGGGCGCGCGCGAGAGAAAACGCGCACGTCAATCAAGGTGGTACCGCGGAGACATCCGTCCTTGGGCAGCGTTGGCCCGGGACGGTTTTTTATTGGCTTTGGAAAGGATTGCACTATGGCGATGTCCGATGACCTCAAGTCCATTGAGGCTCAGGTTGAGGAGGGGCTCAAGGGCGCTGAGACCATGGAGGCCCTCGAGGCCCTGCGCGTCTCCATGCTCGGCCGCAAGGGTAGGCTCACGGCTCTCATGCACACGATGGGCCAGGTTCCGCCCGAGGAGCGCCGCGCCATGGGTCAGATGGCAAACACCGTGCGCGCCAAGGTTGAGGCTGGTCTCGCCGCCCGCCGCGAGGAGCTGGCAAACGAGCTCCTGGAGCGTCGCATGGCCGCCGATGCCGTGGACGTCACGCTTCCTGGCCGCACGCTCTCGCCGGGCACGCAGCACCTCATCAACCAGATTCGCGAGGAGATTGAAGACATCTTCTGCGGCCTGGGCTACACCGTCGAGGACGGCCCCTACGTCGAGACCACCTACTACAACTTCACCGCGCTCAACGCGCCGGAGGATCACCCCAGCCGCTCTGCGCGCGACACCTTCTACGTGGTGGACAACGCCCCCGAGGGCAAGGAGACCCACGTCCAGGGCGAGTCGGACATCCTGCTGCGCACCCAGACCTCCGGCGTCCAAGTGCACACCATGGAGTCCCACGAGCCTCCCATCTACATGATCTGCCCCGGCACCGTCTTTCGCCCGGACACCGCAGATGCCAACCACCTGCCGCAGTTCACGCAGGTAGAGGGCCTTGTCGTCGACGAGGGCATCACCTTCGGTGACCTCAAGGGTACGCTCGACTACTTCACCCGCGAGATCTTTGGCAAGGACCGCGCCACGCGCTATCGCCCGCACTTCTTCCCCTTCACGGAGCCCAGCTGCGAGGTCGACGTCTCCTGCGGCGTGTGCCACGGCAAGGGCTGCCGCTTCTGCAAGAACACCGGCTGGCTCGAGATCCTGGGCTGCGGCATGGTTGACCCCAACGTCTTCCGCTACTGCGGCATTGACCCCGAGAAGTACACCGGCTTCGCCTTTGGCATCGGCGTCGAGCGTGTGGCCGCACTCCGCTACGACCTGCCCGACCTGCGCATGCTCATGACCGGCGACATGCGCTTCCTGAACCAGTTCTAGGTCAGGGCAGGGCAGCGATGGCGCCCGGGCGAGAAGCCCGCGGCAGGACGAGAAGAACCAGGGCGGTAGCTCCAAGCCCGCCCAGAAGGGAACACAGATACCATGCGCGTTTCGTATGAGTGGCTCAAGGACATGGTGGACTTGCCCGAGGACCCAAATGACCTGGTCAAGGAGTACGTCCGCACCGGCACCGAGGTCGAGGGCGTCGAGCGTGTTGGCGCGGACCTCGACCACGTCTACACCGCCCAGGTGGTGAGCAAGAAGCCGCACCCGGACTCGGACCACATGTGGCTCTGCCAGGTCTCCGTTGGCGACAAGAACGTCGACGAGAACGGCAACCCCGTCGACGACAAGAT
>CAJMLD010000130.1 GCA_905214175.1 uncultured bacterium | reverse complement strand
CAAGACCTCGGCCGACATCCGCCTTGCCGTGTACGCGGAGGAGATGTGCCTCAACAAGGACCACATCGACACCTTTGCGATCCTCTCCGGTGACTCGGACTTCTCGCCGCTCGTCTCAAAGCTCAAGGAGTTTGGCAAGACGGTCATCGGCGTGGGCATGAAGGAATCAACCAGCTCGCTTCTGGCCGAGGTCTGCGACGAGTTCATCTTCTACGAGGACCTCACGCGCTCGGCGGGCATCCCGGACTTCTCGCAGAAGGTCCCCAAGGAGAAGCAGCCCTGCTACCAGCTGCTGTTTGAGACCATCGACGCCCTGCAGCGCGAGAGCGACTCGTTCATCCTGGCGAGTCGCCTGAAGGACACCATGCGTCGCAAGCGCCCGCAGTTCTCGGAGGGCTCGTTTGGGTACCGTTCCTTCACGGCGCTCATACGAGAAGCCGCAAAGCTCGGCTTTATCGACATCCACCAGGACCCCAAGAGCGGAACCGTTGTGGTCGACGGCTTCCACGAGTAGCACGGGGTTAAGAGAGGAGACTTGGCTATGGCAGAGGAGAACAACAAGACGATGAGCGCGGCGGGCGTCGCCGCCCTGGTTGATGGCCTCTCGGCGTCGAGCCGCAGGCATCGCCAGGAGGTGTCACAGGACATCGCGGCTGTGGCGGCAAAGGACCCGTCCCTGCTCGCCGGCCACGTCGACGCGCTGGTCGACGCGCTTGACCGACCGGAGGCCCAGACGCGCTGGGAGGTGCTCGACGCACTCTCGACCATGACCGACGCATACGCAGACCAGGTGAGCAAGGCGTTTGACGGTGCCGAGGCGTCGCTCTTCGACGACGACTCCGCCACGGTTCGGCTTGCGGCGTTTCTCTTCCTCTGCCGCCTGGGAGCAACCTCGCCTGCGCGCTCGGACGAGGTCTGGCCGCTTCTGGACGAGGCCATCCAGTGCTTCCACGGCGACGCCGAGTACCGCGACATGCTCGAGGGTCTTCTCGCCTTTGCCGGCGGCGACATCTCCAAGAAAACGGCCAAGGAGCTGGTCTCGCGCGTGAAGTTCGACGCGGAGAGCGGCAACGGCTACATCAAGCAGTTCTCGGGCGACATCGTCGCGGTTGCGAAGGGCAAGGCAAAGTAGGGCTTCTCGCCAGGGCGCTCCGCGGGAGCGCCTTTCCGCATGTGCGCGCTGCACGCTTTCAGGATGACTACGCGCATGTGCGGACACGGGGGAGTATGGCTTGACGCGCCGGACGTCGGCTGCCGCTGCGCTAGAATGCCTAGCGTATGTATCCATCGAGTACCACATGCAAATCCATGACGCGGTGCTTCCGCGTCGATTCGAGAGGTGAGCACATGGCAGACAGCACCATCGAGAAGAACAACGCCAAGGGGGATGCGCCCAAGGCTCCGAAGGCCCCCAAGGGAGCGAGGAAGGGGCTCGGAACCCCGGTCTGGATCGCCATTTGCGTGGTTGCCCTGGTCGCGGGTGTCCTCTGCGGTCATTTCCTTCTCTCCAACGGGACCGCGTCAGCCTCCGGCAAGACCACCATCAGCGATTCCGAGCTGGACAACGCCATTGCCACCTACACCTACAACGGCTCCAGCCACGACATCACCGCGCGCGAGGTCATTGAGCAGAACGGTTCGCTCGACAACCAGGCCAACGATGACGGCACCTACAACGTTCCCTCTGCAGATGACATCCTGAGCTACGCGCGCAACGAGGTTGTGCTCGAGGACGCAAATGCCCAGGGCATCACCGTGACCGATGACGACGTGAGCAGCTACGCGCAGAGCACGCTGGGCATCGATGACTTCGCGACCATCGGCTCCAACTACGGCCTCGACGAGGATGCCACCAAGTCGCTCCTCCACGACGCCGCGGTCATCAAGAAGCTCCGCGATTCCGTGATCACCACCACGGTTCCCGACCAGCCCACCGCCCCCACCGCTCCCTCCGACGGCAACGAGGACACCACGTCGGCCGATTACGCGCAGTACATCATCGGTCTCGCCGGCGACGAGTGGGACTCCGCGAACAACACCTGGGCCAGCACCGATGGCGCGTACTACTCGGCGCTCTCGACCTACTCCATCTCCAACGACTCCGCGAGCTATGCTGCTGCCGAGCAGGCCTACTACGTGGCGTACTCCAACTACTCCACCGCCGCCTCGCAGGCATCGAGCGAGTGGACCGCCTACGTCAACACGCTGCTCTCCAAGACCTCCATCCAAATCAGCTCGCTGACGGTCTAGGGGTTACGCCAAGCGCGTCCTTGTGGGGACGGGGCATTGCGCCCTGTCCCCTTTTTGATGACAATTTTGATGTGCTGAGAAGAACGCACCGCCGTTCTCGCCGCTTGTGCGGGTGACGGCCGTGCCGCGAGAGGGGAGTGCCTATGCGTGCGATAGTGAGTGCCTGCCTTCTGGGGAGGCCGGTGCGCTACGACGGGGGCGCCAAGCCGTGCCAGGCGGTTATCGACCTTGCCAATAAGCTTGACGTGACGCCGGTGTGCCCCGAGACCGCCGCACGTCTGCCCGTGCCCCGACCGCCTGCGGAGCAGCGCGAGGGACGAGTGTGGCTCCGCGACGGCACCGACGTGACCGAGGACTTCCTGCGCGGAAGCGAGAAGATGCTTGCCGTTGCGCGCCGCGCGGGGGCACCGCTTGCCGTCCTCAAGGCAAAAAGCCCGTCATGCGGGGTCCACGTCATTTACGATGGTACCTATACCGGAACCGTGACCGAGGGGGAGGGCGTCTATGCCCGGCTCCTCGAGGAGGAGGGGATCTGCGTGGTTAGCGAAGAGACGGTTGAGTCCTGCAAGCCCTCTGTGGAGCACCCCGTTGCCATTGTGCTGGGGACTGGCCTGGGGCATCTGGCAAAGCTCGTCAAGCCCGTGCGCCGCATCGACTACCACGACATCGAGGGCTTCCCGGAGTCCGCGCGCCCTGTGAGGGGTCACGACTTCGAGGCAACGGTTGGCACCATCGACGACGTGCCCGTGGTTGTCTATCCCGGCCGCATCCACCTCTACCAGGGCTACTCTGCCTCCGAGGTCACCTCGCTCGTGCGCCACGCGTTCCGTCTCGGCTGCCGCGACATCATCTTTGCGTGCGCGACGGGAGCGGTTGAGGGCAACGCCAAGGTGGGTCTCGGCATTCTCACGGACCAGATCAACTTTACGGGGAGAAACCCGCTTGCCGAGTGGGATGAGCTGCGCGACGTCGACACGCCGTTCGTCGACATGAGCGCGGCCTTCTCGCCGTACCTGCGCACGATTGCCCAGGGCGTTGCCGACGATGCCGGCATTGGCCTGCAGCAGGGCGTCTATGCGGGGATGCTGGGGCCCTCGTTCGAGACTCCCGCCGAGGTTGCCGCCCTGCGCTTGCTGGGCGTCTCGTTTGCGGGCATGTCTACGGTGAACGAGGTCATCATGGCCCGCGCGCTTGACATGAACGTGCTGGGGCTCACGCTTGCCACCAACATGGCCGGCTCTGCTGATACAGATCACGGCTCCGTGCTGGCGTGCGCTGAGCGCTACTCTGAGGACTTCGAGCGACTGGTCCGCGGCGTGCTGAGGATGCTGTAGGGCGCCAGGGGCGTTGGCGCAGCTATAGCGCCTCGTCACGCAGGATTTCGCCGAGGAAGTCCTCGTCAAAGGGGATGGCGTCGGGGAGGTCGAGGGCAGCGTCTGAAGCAAAGACAATGTAGTTCTCGCCGACGTTTTGGTGATCAACCACAAGCGTGATTGCCACGTTTGCGAAGGTTGCCACAAGGCTGGCGGTGACGGTCCTGAGAAAGCCGTTGCCAGGGTCGCTCTCGTCTGGAACCACGTTGGCGAGAAGGACGCCGTGTGGGGAAAGCGCCTGGTGAGCCGCGTGGAACGCCTCGAGGGTGGCGAGGGAGCGCACGGGGGCATCTCGGACAAATGCGTCGAGGACGATGGCGTCGTACGAGGAGGGAGCGGCGCCATCGAGCACCTGGCGGCCGTCCGCGCAGATTACGTTGAGCCGGCCGCCGCCGCGTTGCTGCAGCTCTGCGGCCTCATCGAGATAGAACCACCGACGCGCGGCTTCGATGATGGCTGGGTCTATCTCGACCACGTCGGTCACGACGCCGGGGTGCTTCTCGGCAACGAGCTTTGGGAACGCGAAGCCCCCGCCGCCGATGGCGAGGAGCCGTTGTACGTGGGGGACCAGGTCAAAGACGCGACCAAACGCACGATGGTACGCGAAGGGCGGCTCCATGCGACGGGGGCCAAGAAGCGTTGCGGACTGCCAGACGCCGCCCGTGCTGAGGATGCGCTGCCAGACGCCGTGGGCGTGCGTCGTGCGGATGAGGGCCAGGCCGGACTGCGTGCTCACCACGTGAGGGAGGAGTTCGGCGGGGGAGGGAAAGTAGCTGCGTGAGCTGCCTGTCATGTGCTTCCTCCCGTTGTCGCGGCCTGCGTAGGCTCACCATCATAGCGATGCCGGTCGCCGTTGGTTGGGCGCGATAGCGGCTGTGGGAGTTTTTATCGCCGAGCTTGTCGCCTTTGAATTCGCCTTAGACGGTAATATATCTTCCGAGAGTAGGGGTTCTGCCCAAAATTTGCGGTTGACGGCCCTTTTCGGGGATTTCGCTTAGTATCACCTCGCGGGTGCCATTTCGCTACCTGCGGCTCCGCAAAAAGTTTGTGTTTTCGTACTTGGCGATTCGGCCAAAATGGGCCGTCAAACGAAATTTTTGAGCACGGGTCCTGTCAATTGGCTGAGTAACCTACCTAATTAGCTTCACCGACGGCTCGCCCACGTCAATACTGCCCGCAAAGAGGGATTTGTCAAAAGGACTCGTGGAGAAATCCGCCTTGACGCTTGCAAAGCCGGCCGCGTCCCCGTATAGTAATTGGGCGCTCAAGCGCAGGCCAGCATAGCTCAGTTGGTAGAGCACCGCTCTCGTAAAGCGGGGGTCATCAGTTCGAGTCTGATTGCTGG
>CAJMLD010000129.1 GCA_905214175.1 uncultured bacterium | reverse complement strand
CTCCTCGAGTGGCTTAACACCCACACGTTCCCTGAGGAGAGCAAGTACGCTGACCTCTCGTACGCCGAGCGTGCCTACGACATCTTTACCGACGACCTGCTCCACTCGCCCACCACGCGCGCGGTTGTCTTTGGCACCATGCACGTGGAGCCCACCGAGCTCCTCATGGACAAGCTTGAGGCAACCGGCCTCAAGACCTACGTAGGCAAGGTCAACATGGACCGCAACAGCCCCGATTACCTGTGCGAGAAGGACGCAGCCACGTCGCTTGCCGACACGGTGCGCTGGCTCAACGACGTCGAGGCCAAGGGCTACGCCAACACCAAGCCCATCCTGACGCCGCGCTTTACCCCCACCTGCTCCGACGAGCTCATGGAGGGGCTGGGCAAGCTCAAACAGGAGAGGGGGCTGCCGCTGCAGTCGCACCTCTCGGAGAACCTTTCCGAGATTGACTGGGTACACGGGCTGGCTCCGTGGTCTACCTGCTACGGCGAGACCTATGAGCACTTTGGCCAGCTCGACGGCGAGGGCAAGACCGTCATGGCCCACTGCAACTACTCCACGGACGAGGAGATCGCCATCCTCAAGAAGCACAACGCCTTTGTCGCAACGTGCCCGCAGTCCAACATGCAGCTTTCCTCGGGCATTGCCCCCATCCGCCGCTACCTGGTAGAGGGCATGAACGTTGGCCTTGGCACCGACGTCGCTGGCGGCGCGTCCCTCTCGATGTTCCGCGCAGTGGCAGACCTGGTGGGCTGCTCAAAGCTCCGCTGGCGCCTGGTGGACCAGAACCTCAAGCCCCTCTCTACCGCCGAGGCGTTTTATATTGCCACGGTTGGCGGCGGAGCGTTCTTTGGCAAGGTTGGCACCTTCGAGCAGGGCTACGAGGCGGACGTCCTGGTTCTGGACGACTCCGGCCTGCGCACGACGCTCGAGTGCAACCCGGCGGAGCGCGTGGAGCGCTACATGTACCTCGCCGAGGAGGGCGGTCGTCTCGTCGAGAAGTACGTGGCTGGTACACGCGTGCTGTAAGCTCGCTGGCGCCGGGCATCCTGGGTGCCCGGCGCCCTCTCTGGGCTGGAACCGTTGCGTTTTCTTATGAATAACGACCAGCTCAGAGGGCATGTGAGACCATTACGTATGGATGAACGGTCGGCAGCGGTTTGTGACCATTCGCCGCTGCCGCGACTCTGACCCTCGCGGGGTCACTAACATTTTGTTATGCAGCAATACAGGTTTCTAGGAGAGGGAGCTTGTCATGGAACAGCTGAGGGAGGTCGGACGTCCCGTCACGCGCGTCGATGCGTACGATAAGGTCACGGGACGTGCCATGTTCACCGACGACCTCTGCCCCAAGCCCTGCCTTGAGGCGAGGATCCTCCACTCGACAATCGGCAACGGGCGGGTGCTCTCGATTGACACCTCCGAGGCCAAGAAGGTCCCGGGTGTGGTTGCGATCTTCACCTGCTTTGACGTACCAGACAGGCCCTATCCCGTGGCCGGTCACCCCTGGTACGCCGACAGCCACGCCGAGAAGCGTGACCTTGCGGACAGGAAGCTCCTCGATGATCGCATCCGTATCTACGGCGACAACATCGCCGTAGTGGTGGCCGAGGATACCGTGGCGTGCGACCGCGCCCTGCGCAAGATCAAGGTCGAGTACGAGGAGTGGCCCGTCGTCTACGATCCCAAGGAGTCTCTCAAGGGCACCGAGCACCCGGTTCAGGACATCAAGCCTGATAACCTGGTGGCCCACACCTGCGCCCTCACGAGCCCGGAGAACCTCGCAAAGTACGGCTACAAGACGGTGGACGACGCCATCAACGACCCGGCGTACCACCACATTGCCATCCACACCGAGACGGGCGAGCAGTCCCAGGTCCACATTGAGACCTGCACCTCGTTCTGCTACATGGAGGGCGGCAAGATCGTCTGCGTGGCCTCCACCCAGATTCCGCACATCATGCGCCGCGTCATTGGCCAGGCGCTGGGCATCCCCTGGGGCGACGTGCGCGTGATCAAGCCCTACATCGGCGGCGGCTTTGGCACCAAACAGGACATCCACTACGAGCCGCTCAACGCCTGGATCTGCCAGCAGCTCGGTGGGCGCTGCGTGCGCCTCGAGCTCTCGCGCGAGGAGCTCTTCTGGGACACCTCGGGCCGTCAGCCCAAGTCCTTCGACGTCGAGGCATCCTACGGCGACGACATGCTGCTGCACGCCCGCTCCATCCGCGGTTGGTCCAACACCGGTGGCTACATCCACCACGGGCACGCGCTGGTGCTCAACTCGGTGAACTCCTTCCGTTGGCTCTACCACACCAACGAGGTTGCCTCCCGCAGCGAGGCGTGGACCGTCTATACCAACGGCCCGCACACGGGCGCCATGCGTGCCTACGGCGTGCCTGAGGGCGTCTGGACAGCCGAGTGCCTCATGGGCGACATCGCCCACGACAACGGCTGGGACGGCGTCGAGTTCCGTCTCAAGAACTGCATCCGCGAGGGCTTCGTGGACGAGTTCACACCCGGTGGTGCCGTTGCTGCCCACACCTGCACGCTCCCGCAGTGCGTGGAGAAGGGCAAGGAGTGGATCCACTGGGACGAGAAGAAGCGCGAGTACGCAAACGAGACCGGCCCCATCCGCCACGGCGTGGGCGTTGCGTTCTTCGTGTACAAGACGGCCGTCGCGCCGTTCGCGCTCGAGACGGCGACGTCGCGCGTCACGCTCAACCAGGACGGCACGGTGCAGCTCCAGATGGGCGCCACCGAGATTGGCCAGGGAGCCGACACGGTCTTCTCGCAGATGGCCGCCGAGGCCATCGGCATCGACACCGAGGACGTCCACATCGTCTCGTTCCAGGACACCGACGTTGCGCCGTATGACGCCGGCGCCTACGCCTCGCGCCAGACCTACGTCTCGGGCACGGCCGTCAAGAAGGCAGGGCTTGAGCTGCGCGAGAAGATCCTCGCCTTCGCGCACCGCCTGTATCCGGCCGCCGGCGAGAACCTCGACCTGCACGATCACGCCATCTGGGATGCCACCGGTCGCCAGGTATGCACGCTTGCCTCGCTCGCCCTTGAGGCCTACTACAACGTGGACGCAAACGACCAGCTGAGCGCCTACGCCACCGCCAACGTCCACACCAACGCCATCGCTACGGGCTGCACCTTCGCAGACGTCACGGTGGACATGCCGCTCGGCCAGGTGACGGTTAACAGAATCATTTCCGTGCAGGACAACGGTCGCCTCATCAACCCCAAGCTTGTGGAGCAGCAGGTGCACGGTGGCATGGGCCAGTCCATCGGCTTTGGCCTCTCCGAGGAGGTTCAGGTGGACCCCAAGACCGGCCGCGTGCTCAACGACACCCTGCTCGACTACAAGATCCCCACGATGATGGACCTGCCCGACCTCAAGGCAGACTTCGTCGAGTCCGACGACCCGACGGGCCCCTATGGCAACAAGGCAGTTGGCGAGACGCCCATCATCTCCCCGGCGCCCGCCATCCGCGACGCCATTCTCGACGCCACCGGCGTGAAGTTCTATCACATGCCCATGACCCCGCAGCGTCTTGTTGAGGGCTTCAAGAGGGAGGGGCTGATCTGATGTACGACATTGAATCCCTGTACGAGGCAACAAGCGTTGAGGACGCCTGCCGTGCCCTGGCCGAGGACCCCCAGGCCATCGTGATTGCCGGCGGCACCGACGTGCTCGTGAAGGTGCGCGGAGGCAAGCTCGCGGGTGCGCACCTGGTCTCGATTCACAACCTGCATGACGAGCTGGACGGCGTGACGCTTGCCGACGACGGCACCGTGGAGATTGGCCCCATCACGTGGTTCCACCACGTCACCACAAGCCCCGTCATCCAGGCCACGGTCCCCACGCTGGGCGAGGCCTGCGATACCCCGGGCGGCCCGCAGCTGCGCGTCTCGGGTACCATTGGCGGCAACGTGTGCAACGCCGCCACCTCGGCGGACAGCGCCTCGACGCTCTTTGCCTACGGCGCCCTGCTCGACGTGGTGAGCACGCGCGGCAAGCGCACCATTCCCATCGAGGAGTGGTATGCCGGTCCCGGCCGCTCCTACCGGGAGCGCGACGAGGTTCTGGTCAAGATTCGCATCCCGCGCGATCACTACGAGGGCTTCACCGGTCACTACTTCAAGTACGGCAAGCGCCGCGCACTCGAGATCGCAACCATGGGCTGCTGCTGCCTGGTCAAGCTTGGCGCGGACAAGTCCACGATTGATGACATCCGCCTTGCCTTTGGCGTCGCCGCCCCCACGCCCATGCGTGCTACGGGTGCCGAGGACGCTGTGCGCGGCCTTTCCGTGGCCGAGGCGGTTGACAAGATTGGCGAGCTCGCCCAGGCCGAGACGCACCCGCGCGACTCGTGGCGCGCGTCGAAGGACTTCCGCCTGCAGCTTATTGGCGAGATGTCGCGCCGCTCGCTCATCGAGGCCGCGCGAAAGGGAGGGGCTGATATCTAATGGCAATGCGCATTCTCAACTGCACCATCAACGGCAAGCCGGTTGAGGTTGGCTACGATCCGCGCGAGTCCCTGCTCGACACGCTGCGCGACAGGCTCCACCTCACGGGCACAAAGCGTGGCTGCGAGGTTGGCGAGTGCGGTGCGTGCACCGTCCTCATCGACGGTGTGGCAACCGACTCCTGCCTCTACCTCACCGACTGGGCGCAGGGCAAGGACATTCTCACCATCGAGGGCGTCCAGAAGGCAGACGGCTCGCTCGACCCCGTTCAGCAGGCCTTCATTGACGAGTTCGCCGTGCAGTGCGGCTTCTGCATCCCCGGCATCATCATGAGCGCCCTCGAGATGGAGCGCACGGGCAAGACCTACACGCGCGACGAGATCCGCAAGCAGCTCTCGGGCCACCTGTGCCGCTGCACCGGTTACCAGAACATCGTGAACGCCGTCGAGAAGGCCGTCGACGTGATGGACGGCGTCGTGGGCGAGGCCGCCGAGAAGAGCGCGTGAGACAAAGGGACAGTCCCTTTGTGTCATCT
>CAJMLD010000128.1 GCA_905214175.1 uncultured bacterium | reverse complement strand
TGGCCTCCTTGATCTGGTCGATCATGAGGTCGATGAGGGTTGGGGTGGCAAAGTAGACAATGACCGCCACCGTGAGAAGCGAGACCACGATGATGGTGAGCCTGCGACGAAGCTCGCCGAGGTGGTCCATGATGGGCATGCGTGCTGGTCCGATAGGCATGGTGGTATGGGGAGCGGGGCGCTAGGCCTGCTGCTCGCCGCCCTCCTCTCCGTCTGTTGCGGCAACGGTGTTG
Source organism: uncultured bacterium (assembly GCA_905214175.1). Lineage (GTDB taxonomy): Bacteria > Actinomycetota > Coriobacteriia > Coriobacteriales > Atopobiaceae > Tractidigestivibacter. Next base: position 4,800 of record CAJMLD010000128.1, on the reverse strand, counting down.
ATGGCCGGGGCGGTCGCGCTGGCGGGAGCCTCCGGCGCGGGCTCGGCCTTCTCGGCGGGGGCTGCCTGCTCGCGATGGCGCTTGGGGCTCATCGCGTAGAGGTCGGCGGCCGTCGTGGGCTTGGGCTTCTCGTCTGCAGGGGCCGAGGTCTCGGCGACAGGCGTCTGGGCCGGCTCGGCCGCGGGCGTCTCTGCCGCAGGGGCGACATCGGCATCGCTGTCGGCGCTGGCGTCCGAGGCAGCGGGCTCGGCCTTCTCGGCGGCAGCAGCCTCGGCCTTGGCCTTCTCGGCAGCGGCGCGCTCGGCCTCAAGGCGCTTTTTGCGCTCGGCGAACGTCTCGGTCTTGGGGGTGGACTTGGAGGTGCCGGAGCCCTCGATGTCTGCGTCCTCCTCCTCGCTGCGCTTGCGGTTGGGCTTCTTGGGCGCGTCGCTCATGGCCTCGGTCGCGGGATCCACGATCTCGGTCTGAACCACCTGCGTGAAGCCCTCCTGGGCGTTTCTGAACTGCCGCAGCGCGCGGCCAATGGTGCGACCCATCCCGGGCAGCTTGTCAGGCCCAAAGATGAGGAACGCGAAGAGCAGGATGAGAGCGAGCTCTGACTCTCCAATGCCAAACACGGTTGGTTTCCTCCAGCGTGGATCGAAAGCCTACAGTCTCCCGCGACGTGCGGGCATACCGGAAGCGCTACTGCTGCGCCCCGGTGACGTTAAGATCGGCGCCCACGCCGAGAAGCGAAAGGACGCGCGCAACGTTTCTCTGCGGACGCTCCACCGAGAGGGAGCGGCCCTGCTCCTTGGCGCGGTGCGCCGCGCCCACCAGGACGCCGATGCCGGTGGAGTCGATGTAGGGCACGTCGGCCAGGTCGATGGCAAGCGCTCCCTCGCCAGAGGAAAGCTGCTCGTCGAGGGCATCGCGCAGTGCGGAGGCGTTGGAAACGTCCACCTCGCCCGAGACTGCCACGCGGCAGCCGCCGTTGGTGGGTGTAGTTGAGATGTTGATGCTCATAGGGGTTCCTCTTCCTTAGAATCCGGTGCCAGAGAGGTTGTTCAGCGTGTCCGTAAGACCCTTCGCCCCGGTCTCGCCCGAGGTCGAGGACGTGCCGGACGTCGTGGATGTCGAGGTGGAAGACGTGGCACTCGACGAGGACTCAAGCGCGGAGAGGCGCTGCGTGGCGTAGGACTTCGCGCCGTACTCGTCGTTGGGGTCGTTGTCGATGGCTGCCTGGTAGGAGGTCTTGGCGGCGTCCTTGTCGCCGGCGTACTCCTGGACCATGCCGAGGTTTGCCCAGGCAGGGGCGTAGGTGGGCGAGTTCTGCGTGAGGGTCTCGAGGTCGGACTGCGCCTCGCTCGTCTCGCCCTCATAGAGCTTGCAGAGCGCTATGTCCACGCGCACGGCGTCGGAGTCCTTGAGGTCGAGATACTGCTGGTAGTAACCAATGGCCTTCTCGAGCAGCTCGTTGCCGTGGGAGGTGTCGTCGTCCGAGGAGGACGCCGAGAGAACCGAGGCGCCCCAGCGCATGTAGTTGCGGCCCAGGTTAAGCAGGGTCGCGAGATTGGTGTTGTCCGAGGAGAGCTTGGACTCGAGCTCCGAGACGGTGTCCTGGTACTTGGCGTCAACGGCAGCCACGCCGGTAGCAGCACTGGAATCCGTGGAGCTGGAGTCGCTCGAGGAGTCCGAGCTGCTGTCCGAGCTGGAGTCCGAGCTTGCGTCCTGGGAGCTTTCCTGCTCGGCCTGCTGGTTGTTCGAGAAGGCCGTAGAGAGCGTGGGCATCATGAGCGAGACAACCATGAGCACGGCAAAGATGATGATAACGACCTTTGCAGGCGTCGAGATGCCGCCCGTTGAGGCGCTCTTGGCCTTATTGGCCGAGCCGCCCTTGCCCTTGGTCGAGGCAGCGCCTGCCGAGGCGCCTTTCTTGGTTGCCTTCTTGTTTGGCCTCTTCGACATGCCGAACAATCCCTCCGTGTCCACATGCGCCTGGCAGGCCCAGGAGCTGGACCATGCCTCTCGCGCCAGCACCGCATATCGGCGCCACCGTTTGTGACTCTTTAATGTATGCCACATCGGGCCCACCCTCGCGGGCGATGTGCGCGCCTCCCGATTCTACAGAACTCTGCAGAACCCGGTGGCTGTTGCCAGACGCTAGTCCCATGCTAGGCATCGGCCTCCCGAACGAAAAATACATTCTGGAGGCCGTTGCCATACATAGATTGTATATGTTCGCTCTTCTCGCCTGCTTGGCGGACGAGAAGGGCAAGCCGCCCCTACTCCTGCTGGCCCTCGCGCTCGGCCTTGGCGAGGCGCGCCGAGACGAGCTTGACGGCAGCCACAAAGACGTCGAGCGCGGAGCCGAGGTCCTCGAGCGACGGGTACGTGGGCGCAATGCGGATGTTTGTGTCCTCAGGGTCGCGGCCGTAGGGCCAGGTGGCCCCGGCGGGCGTGAGCTTTACGCCCAGCTCGGCGGCAAGGCTCACGATGGACTTAGCGGAGCCCTTGGGGCCGTCGAACGAGACAAAGTAGCCGCCGTGGGGGTTACTCCAGGTGGCGCAGTCAAGGCCGTCGAGACCTGCGTGGAGCTTCTCCTGCACCAGCTCGAAGCGCGGACGCACGATCTGGGCGTGCTTCTCCATGTGGGCCTTTATGCCATCGAGGTCCTTGAGAAAGCGCACGTGCGCAAGCTGCGAGACCTTCTCGGGCGAGACACGCATCACCGAGAAGGCCGCGCGGATCTCGGCCATGTCGGCGGAGCTTGCGGTGACAAACGCGATGCCCGAGCTGGGGAACGTCACCTTTGCCGTGGAGCCAAACTCGTAGACCATATCGGACTTGCCGGCCTCGGCCAGCGCGTCGAAGATGTTGAGCAGGTGGTCGCCCTCGCCCTCGAAGGTGTGCACCACGTAGGCATTGTCCCAGAAGATGCGGAAGTCGGGCGCGGCGGGCGTGAGCGCTGCAAACTTGCGGACAACGTCGTCAGAGTAGGTGACGCCAGTGGGGTTGGCGTACTTGGGGACACACCAGATGCCCTTGACCGCGGGGTCATTCTCGACCAGGCGCTTCACCATGGCCATGTCGGGGCCGTCCTCGAGCATGGGAACGGGGATGTTCTCGATACCGTAGTGGGCCGTGACCTTGAAGTGGCGGTCATAGCCGGGGGCGGGGCAGAGGAACTTGACCTTACCCTGCTGGCTCCAGGGCTTGTTGCCGCCGATGCCGTGGGTGTAGGCGTTGCAGACCAGGTCGTGCATCAAGTTGAGGCTCGACGAGCCGTTCACGATCACGTTCTTGGGGTCGACGCCCAGAATCTGCGCGGCAAGGGCGCGCGCGGAGGGCAGGCCGTCGGGAGCACCGTAGTTGTCAACGGCCACGCCCTGGTCGTCCATCTCGGTGGAAGAGTTGAGGACGTCGAGCATGGGGTGAGAGAGCGCGGTCTGCTCGGGGCTGGGCTTGCCGCGCGCCATGTCGAGCTTGAGGCCCAGCGAGCGAAGGCGCTCGGCCTCGGCCTCGAGGCGTGCGATTTCCTGTGCGAGTTCCTGGTCTGACATGAGCTCATATGCGGTGGGCATGGGCCCCTCCTCGTGACAGCTGCATGGACGGATGCGATTGCCGTTGCGCCCGAAACGCATTTCGGGTTGCCACCGCGCTGCGGTTGGGAGCGAAGCGGCGAGAAAGAAGTATAGCGCGACGCCCTGTAGGGGTGATGCAGCTGGTACCATGGGTTTCATGATGAGAAACACAGACACACACGAGCACAAAACCGCCCGCAGCGTCACGCACGGAGGAATGCGCGCGCCCGAGTACGGCGAGCTGCAGCAGCTGGTCAACGAGCTCTACTATCACAACATGTCAGGCGCGGTATCCAAGATCGACGTGCTCACGCGCGCCGAGATTGACGACCTGTGCGACGACCTCATGGAGGTCGTTGACCTTCTCCCTGCGGGAAGGTACAAGCGCGGGCGACTGTGCGACCAGCTCAACAGCATCGTGACGGCCCACGGCTGGGGCAACGTCTACGGAACGGTGGAGTAAGGCGGTTGCGCAGCGCGCCGCAGGTGGGGACGAGCTCTCTGGCGCGAACTGACGCCATAGGGCGCATTCTCGCAACAACTACGTACGAAAAAGCCCCTGTGGCGCCGTTTCGACGCCACAGGGGCAGTTCTAGCAGCAACTACGTACGGAACCCCCGCTGTGGCGTCAACCACGGGGCCTCCGACGCTAGAACGAGCAGCCACCGCCAATGGTGCACGAGGCGCCCGACGCGGGGGCGTCGTTCTTCTCGGCCTCCGCGTGAGCCGAGAACTCCTTGCCCAGGTAGGCAATGATGTCATCCGACTCGTACATCGCCTTGCCGTCAATGAAGAGGCACGGAACCTGACGCTTGCCACCAACCTCGACCAGGCGGTCGCGATCCGCCGCAGACTCGTCGATGTTGTGCAGCGGCAACACAATGCCGTTGGCGTCCATGAACGCCAGCACCTTGTGGCAATAGGGGCAGCCGTTCTTAACGTAAAGCTGAAGGTCCTTCTCGGCCATGCTGTTCCTTTCGGAGAGAGTGCCAGTTACGATACTGACCGGCGTATACCCCGATTGGGGCTGCCGCAGAAATGACATTGGCCAAGTTACAAATTTCCACAGGATTAATACCAACACAGCCGGTAACAATGGGCCCCGCGGCAGCATTTGGCTGATGAATTGGCCCTCTAGTAAGACGGTGCGATCACAAATTGCCGGTTGGTGGCAGTTTTCAATTAATCACTTATATGTTATTCATAACCAGCACATTATTGACCAGCGGTTTGTCGA
>CAJMLD010000127.1 GCA_905214175.1 uncultured bacterium | reverse complement strand
ACCATCAGTTCAACCGATGCGACCCCCCCCCGTGCAAGCGATGGGGGTCGCATGTCGCTTGAAGCCCGTAGCGCTCTGGACCATCTCTCCGCTGGTGCGTCGTTTCTCGCCTCCGGCGCCGCTGAGCTCCTGTGGCCCACGCGCTGTGTCTCCTGCGAGATGCCCGGCGAGCTGGTGTGCGAGGAGTGCCGAGAATCCCTTCCCTGGATTGCCCAGCGCTGGGCGTGTCCCGACTGTGGGGCCCCGTTTGGGTTTCTCACCTGCACCGAATGCGCGCACGACTGGGAGACGCGCGCGACCATCTGCGCGCTTGGGTTTTCCGGTACGCCCGCTCGCATGGTCTCTTGCCTGAAGGATGCCCACGAACTGCGCCTGGCTCCTGTGATAGCGGCGGCCATGGCAACGGCGCTCGACGAGGCCTCCGCTTGGCCGGCGCACGACGGCTGCGCACGCTTCGACTCGCAGGCCATCGACGCCGCGTGCTTTGTGCCCGCTACCTCGGCGGCATTTGCCCGGCGAGGCTTCGACCACATGGAACTCGTCTCCCGCGCGCTCTGTCGCGAGATGGGTATCGATCTGGCCGACGTCCTGGTTCGCCCACGCTCGCGCGACCAGCGCACTCTGGGGCGAGAGGAACGTGCGGCCAACCTCGCGGGCACTATCTCGGTTCGCGACGACGTCTCGGGTCTTGACCTGCTCTTGCTCGATGACGTGATAACCACGGGCTCGTCGGTGCGCGAGGCCACGAGGGCGCTTCTCGCCCGCGGCGCCTCGTCGGTCACAGCGTGCGCGCTCGCCCGTGTGTGGTGATCTGGCGTGGCGAGGCGCGGGCCGAGGGTCCAATCTGGCTGGTCAGGGCATCCTAGCTGCTATAATCTCCTGCGTTCCACCCAGGTCTGTGGTTGCGGACGCATGCGTGCGCCCTAGTTCATGGCAGACGAGGCCAAAAGGATCCACGTAAGCCGTGGGGTGCGCCCCGCGGCGAGCACGGCTCGTCCTAGAGGTAAGTCGCACCGCCCGTTAGACAAGAGGCATACGGCCTCGCGGGCGAGAGGGTCGTGAGTGAGGGGCCGTGTAGCCCCAAAGCGGAGACCCCGGTGCGCGAGTGTGGGGTCGAATACCAGGTCAGCTGGGTGGAACGCTATGCTCTCTCCGGCTCCGGCACAGCTTCTCGGCCCCCGCATCCGTCCCAGCCTGCGTCCGCTGCCCATATCAGCGCGCCTGCCGCTGTAGCGCGTAACGCGAGGCAGCTTTGGGTACCAACCAAATACGGCCAGACTCGCGTCGGTGCTTGCGCGGGGATGGCAGGGCAATCGATTGGAGGCACGCATGGTTGACATCAAGATCTCGGGCCGCAAGGTCACCGTTTCTGACGCGCTGCGTGACCGCGTCAACGAGAAAATAGGGGACGCTCTTAAGGTATTCGACATCTCGCCCATGAGCTGCGACGTCGTGCTTCGCGTCGACAAGAACCCCTCGAACCCGGATCGCAAGACCTGCGAGGTCACGGTCTTCGTGCGCAAGAACGTGGTGCGCGTGGTCGCCAGCGCTGACGACATGTACGCCGCCATCGACGAGGCGTCCGACAAGGTCACCCGCCAGCTGCGCAAGTACAAGACGCGCGTCATCGACCGTCGCCAGCGCTCCCAGATGCCACCGGCGCCCGTTCCCAGCGCGGACGAGCTCGCAAACCTCATCACGCCCGCACCGGAGGAGGAAGACGACCAGCTCGTGCGCGAGAAGTACGTCGAGCTCACGCCCATGAGCGAGGAGGAGGCCCTTGTCCAGACCGATCTTCTCGGCCATGATTTCTATGTGTTCACAAACGCCACCACCGGCCTGGTCAACGTCATTTACCATAGGAAAAATGGCGGCTACGGCATCATCAAGCCCAAGGTCGAGGAAAACCCAGACGCGTAAGCGGGAAAGACTGAGCGAATGGCAGAAGAGAAGGACCAGAAGACCATAAGCGCCCAGGAGGAAGCTCCCCAATCGTCACAGGCACCGGCCGACGTCGCAGGCGTTGGCCGGCGCTACCATCAGAGGCGCAACGTCACCATCATCGTCGACTCAACGTCCGACTACGCCCCGGGCGTGGCCGAGCAGCTCGGTGTCGAGGTCATACCCTTCACCTACGTGGACTCCGATGGCGTGGAGCACGTGGATGACATGTGGAAGACCCAAGATCCGCACGAGTTCTACGAGAACATGCGCAAGCATCCAGAGACCCACTACACCACCAGCGCGGTGACGCCCGGCCGCTACCTCGATGTCTTCGAGAAGGCGGCCGAGGATGGCCTCCCCATCATCTACATGGGGCTCTCCGAGGGCCTCTCGTCCTCCATCAACGCCGCCCGCCAGGCGGCGGAGATGCTTCGCGAGAAGCGCCCCGGAACCGAGATCTACGTCCTGGACAACCGCTGCGACTCCGCTGCCGGCGAGCTTCTCGCCATCGAGGTCGTGCGCCAGGCGTCCAACGGCCTCTCGGCGCGCGAGCTCTACGACTGGGCGTCCGACGCGCGCTACTTCATCCACGGCTACTTCACGCTTGATAGCTTTGACGCGCTTGCCGCGGGCGGTCGTATTCCGCCAGCAGCTGCAAATGTGGGTGGCAAGCTCGACATCAAGCCCGAGCTTTCCTTCGACCTCAACGGTGCCCTCACGCTGCGTGGCATGTGCCGCGGTCGCAAGAAGGCGCTGCGTGCCATTATCCAGGACTTCCGCGACAACTACGCGCAAGACACGTCGCTGCCCCTCGCCATTGTCTCCACCGATGCCGAGAAGGACGCAGACTGGCTCGAGCACGAGGTCCGCAAGGAGAAGGGCTGCGAGGACGTTACCATCATTCGGTCCTCGGTCTCGCCCATCCTGGGGACGCATGTGGGACCGGGCATGGTTGCCCTGGTCTTCTGGGGTACCGACCGCCGCGAGAAGCTCTCGCTCACCGACCGCATTGCCAAGCGCGTACGAGGTCGCGCTGGAAGCGGAGACGCCCAAGACGCGTCCGGCACCTCGGGCGCACAAGCCTAGCCTCGGCACAGAACCGGGCCGCCCCAGAGCGCACACGCTTTGGGGCGGCCTCCCTCACATGAAAGGACCTACCACATGCCTACAACCCACAGGACCAAGGTCGCCTTCATCGGCACCGGCATCATGGGTGCCCCTATCGCTGGCCACATCCTGGACGCCGGCTACGACCTCACAGTAAACAACCGCACTAAGTCGAAGGCGGAGGGGCTTCTCGCCAAGGGCGCGCACTGGGCCGACACCCCCGCCCAGGCCGCCGCCAACGCGGACGTCGTCTTCACCATGCTTGGCTACCCCTCAGACGTGGAGGATGTCTACCTCTCCACCAACGGCCTGGTGCGCGCCGCCAAGAAGGGCGCCTACCTCGTTGACTTCACCACGTCCTCGGCGCAGCTCGCCAAGGACATCCACGACGCCTGCGAGGTAGAGGACAAGCACGCCTTCGACTGCCCCGTGACCGGCGGCGATGCCGGCGCCAAGGCAGGCACGCTCACGCTCATCGTGGGCGCCAAGGAGAGCTATGCCGCGCCCGTGCTCCCCATTCTCCAGACCTTCTCAGACAAGATCTACTACATGGGTGGCGCTGGCAAGGGCCAGACAGCCAAGCTCTGCAACCAGGTCTCGCTTGCCGCGTGCATGGTGGGGTACGCGGACGCCATGGCCCTCGCTGAGCAGGGCGGTCTCGACGTTGCCCAGGTGCTTGACATGGTGAGCCACGGCATGGGCGGCTCGGTTGCCATGGAGCGCCTGGCGCCCAAGTCGCTCGAGGGCGACTACAAGCCGGGGTTCCTCGTGGAGCACCTGCGCAAGGACCTGGGACTGGCACTCGCGCAGGCCGAGGACACCGACATCACGCTTCCTGGTGCCGAGACGGCCTACACCCTCTACGACATGCTGTACCAGATTGGCGGCGCGCGCCTGGGCACCCAGGCCCTGAGCCTTCTCTACCAGGACGAGGCCACCTGCACGGCCGCCGGCCTCGACTGGTCAAAGCTCGATGTGGAGGACCTCGCCGGCGACGAGAAGGACGAGAGCGGCCACTGCTGCGGCGGCCATGGCGGCGACGGCTGCTGCGGTGGCCACGGCCACGGCGAGGGCGGCCATTGCTGCCACCATCACGGGGACGAGGAGTAGACCCGCATGGATGAGGGCAGCCTCGGCATGGGGAGCTTCGCCATCGCAATCTTCGTGATCATGCTCTTTGCCTTTGGCCTCGTCATTGGCGAGCACGTGGGCGAGGAGATGGGCGGCAAGTGCGTCGAGAAGCGCGACTTTCACCTTGCGAACCTCAAGATTCTCGCCGTGGGCGTCATGGCTTCCGCCGTGGTGTGGGCTGTCCAGATGCTCACGCTCGCCGGCCTGGTCTTTGGTCTCATGGCGGGCGCCCTTGCCGGCGCGAGGATTGGCTTTGGCGAGTCCGTGGGCCCCTGGAAGTTCACGGACAAGTACTTCAACGTGAACAAGGGCGGGACGACTCGCACCGACGCCGAGAAGGCCCGCGGACGCGCCGCACGCAAGGCGCGCAGGGAGGGCAAGCCCGAGCCGGAGCTCATGAGCGTCCAGATGGACGGCCCTGGCTCCAAGAGCGACGCCAGCGCCAAGAAGGGAACCAGACACTAGATGACAACAACCGATATGCCGCAGAGCTCGATTGCGGTGTTCATAGACTACGAGAACCTTGCGCTGGGAACCGGCAAGCGCAAGCGCAACGGCCACCAGGAACCGGGTCCCGCGCCCGACGTCAAGCTCATTCTGGAGCGCCTGGTCGACAAGGGCCGCATCACGGCAAAGCGCGCCTACTGCGACTGGCAGCGCTTTGACACGGCTGTCACGCCCCTGCACGAGCTGGGCATCGAGCTGATCGAGATTCCGGACCGCGCCTACACCGGCAAGAACTCGGCCGACATCCGCCTTGCCGTGGACGCGGTGGAGATGTGCCTCACCAAGGACCACAGCGACACCTTTGCGATCCTCTCCGGTGTCTCGGACTTCTCGCCGCTCGTCTCAAAGCTCAAGGAGTTT
>CAJMLD010000126.1 GCA_905214175.1 uncultured bacterium | reverse complement strand
CCTCGAACTTGTCGATGTCCGCCGAGCTCTTGAAGCCAAAGCGCCCAATGAACGGCATGTCAGCGGTCTTGGAGACCACCGTGAGGGTGAAGTGCTCCGCCGCCTCCACGACCTTGGTGGTGTGGTTTTCCTTGTTGAGCGTGACGGCCACCTGCAGCGGGCTGCTCGTCACCTGCAGCGCGGTATTGATGAGACACGCGCCAACGTTCTCGCCGTCGTTGGCCGACACCACATAGAGCCCGTACGAGAAACTGAACAGCGCCTTTGCGTCCATGGGTCTCCTCTCCTCAACCTTGCGGACCAGACGTTCCCATCTTATCGCCCAGCAACGCTACCTAGCGGCTCCTCTCCTTGAGCGCGCGCTGAATTTCGCGGTCGGTATCACGGCGGGCCATGTCGTCGCGCTTGTCGTAGAGCTTCTTGCCGCGGCACAGGCCAATGCAGAGCTTCACGCGGTTGTGCTCGTCAAAGTAGAGTTCCAGCGGGATGAGCGCCATGCCCTTGGTTCGGAGCTTGCCGTCAAGGTAGTCGATCTGGTGACGGTGGAGCAGGAGCCGCCGCTTCCTGTCGGGGTCCACATTCCACACGCCGCCGTTGGAGTAGGGGTGGATGTGTACGCCATGCAGCCACACCTCTCCCCCGCGGACAAGGCAGAAGGCGTCTGTGATCTGCGACGCACGCTCACGCAGGCTCTTGACCTCGGTGCCGGTGAGCTCAACGCCCGCCTCGAAGGTCTCGTCCACAAAGTACTCGTGACGGGCCGCGCGGTTGCGCGCAATGGTCTTCTTCTCGCGCTTAGTTGGCTTGGGCATCGCCCGCACCTCCGTTGGCCTGCGGATCGCTTGGGTCGCCAGTGGAGCTCTTATCGGCGGAATCTCTCGCCGCGGCCTCCTGAGCCATCTCGGCATCAGTGTCCCGGATGAGCTGCAATAGCGTCATTGCCGCAGGCTCGCCCACCAGGTCACGGGCGCGCAGCGTGAGATTGGTAGCCACGTCGCGCTCCCCGGCGGCGGCAGCGTCCTGGGCGCACATGAGTAGGCAGATAGCGACCTCGGCGTTTGCGCCATCGGGCAGCCCCTCCTCGGCGAGAAGGTCTGCGGTCTCCTTGTCCGTCACGCCATCCGGGTCGCGCTCCGTACCGGCGGCCTGGTCGAGCGCGGCCTCAAGAGCCGAGTCCTTCACCTCAAGGCGCCTGGCCGCACGGAGCGCGGCGGCTGCGGTGCGCGGCTTGTCCTGCGCTTCGAAGTAGCCAGCAAAATTGAGAAAGGCACGGGCAAGATGGCGCGCTTCGCTCGCACGCTCGAAGCAGCTGTAGGTGAGCGCCAGGTACTCCTGCATGTCGCCGTTGGTGCGGTAGAGGTCTGCCAGGTCAAGGCGATAGCCACAGTTCATGGGGTTCCAGCGCACGGCCTGCTTGAGCGCCTCAACGCCCGCGTTGTAGTCGCCGGTGCGAACGCACGCAAGGGCGAGGTCTGCGTACAGCCGGTCAAGCGGCTCGCCCACGTCATGCAACGTACGCGGGTCGCGCTCAACGCGGCGATAGCACAGGCGGTCGAAGAGCGTGGGGAAGCTGAACCACTGGTCGCTCTCGGTGGCCGTGCAGTTGCGGTCAACGTACTCCTCAGCGTCTTCGGCAAGACGGGCGAGAAGTTCCCGCGCCGCATCGTCCTGCCCTTGCAGGATGAGCCCCTCCGCCTGCTCGAGGCTGTCTGTCAGCGTGCTCTGGCTCTGCTCCTGGTCCATGTCCCTCTCCCCTGGCCCCTTGGGGCCAAACTCACACGCGATATGCGCGGTATACACTGCTCGTTAGTCTTCCCATTATCGCGCGGCGTCACGCGGGTCCGCGAGCGCGAAGTCTATCCTTCCACGCGGAATGTCGGTCTGGGTCACCACGACGCGCACGCGCGTACCCAACCCCCACACGCGGCCAGACTCCTCGCCGGTGAGGGTCATACGGTCCTCGTCGTACTCGAGCCACTCGCCGCCAAGGGCGCGCGCGGGCAGCAGTCCCTCGGCACAGGTGTCGTCGAGCATGACGAAAAGCCCAAAGCGCTCGCAGCCGCACACCACACCGGAGAAGGCCTCGCCTACACGGTCCGCGTAGAGCTCTGCCATCTTGATGTGCTGGCTCGCCCGGGCGGCGCCGTCCGCGGCGCGCTCCATCTGCGAGCACGTGGCGCAGAGCTGCGGCAGCTGTGTCGCAATCTGCTCCTGCTCCCTGCTGCCAAGCGTTCCGGCGAGAAGCGCCTTGAGCGCACGGTGCACCAGCTCGTCCGGATAGCGCCTGATGGGCGAGGTGAAGTGGCAGTACGCATGCGCACCCAACGCATAGTGTCCCTGATTTGTGGGCAGGTACACTGCCCGCTTCTGCGCACGAAGCAAGAGCGCGCTGGCCAGAAACTCACCGGAGGTACCGCGGGCAGCATCAAGAACGGCGTTGATTGCCTCCGGCTCGCCTGCGACAAGGGCATCCCGCTGGGTGTTCCCCTCAATAAGCCCCAACTCCATGAGGGGGCGCACCGTGGCGCGCAGGTCGTCCGGCGACGGACGCTCGTGCACGCGGTAGGCGCAGGGAACCTCGCGATCCGCAAGCATGCGCGCCACGGACTCATTGGCGAGAAGCATCGCCTCCTCCACCAGGCCCGTCGCGCGGGTACGCGTACGCACGGTCACGCCCGTAGGATGGCCCTCCTCGTCGAGCGTTACCTTGGGCTCTACGGTGTCGAAGTCGATCGATCCGCGCTCCTCGCGTATGTGCTCGCGGAGCCCCCGGATCTGGTCGAGCGTGCGAAGAGCCTCCTCCAGCGCGTGCGCCTCCACGGGGTCGTCCTGCAGCGCGTCGGCACCCACGCGCCCGAGAAGCAGCGCGTCGACAGTGTCGTAGTCCAGGCGGGCAGTCGAGCGAATTGCCGAGGTCATCGCCTCGGCCGAGGTGAGGTTACCCGCAGCGTCAAGCACCATGCGCACGCTCATGGCAAGGCGGTCCTCATGTGGCCTTAAGGAACACACGTCGTTGCAAAGACGCTCGGGGAGCATAGGCAGCACGCGGTCGGCCAGATAGGCCGAGCAGGTGCGGCGCTTTGCCTCGTTGTCGATGGGACTGTCCCAGCCCACGTAGTGCGTGACGTCTGCGATGTGGACCCAAAGCTCGAAGCCGCCGCCCGGCAGGCGCCCGGCAAAGACCGCGTCATCGAAGTCGCGTGCGTCAGTGGGGTCGATGGTCATGCAGCGAAGGGAGCGCAGGTCGCGACGGGCATGGTCGTGCTCGAGGGCTTCTTCGACGCCAGCCTGGATGTGCTCCGCCTGCGCGAGCGCCGCAGGCGGAAACTCCGTGGCCAGCCCATAGGAGGCGATGACGGACTCGATGTTGAGGTCGAGCTCGTCCGAGGAGCCAACGCGACGCTCCACAGTAACCACGGCGGCACTGTTGCGAGTGGGGTACTCGGCGATACGGGCAACCACCACATCGCCCTCGCCCACGCCAAGACGCGCAGGCGAGTCGTCCTCGGGAACCACAAAGAAGTCGCGGCCAAGGCGTGCGTCGAGCGGCACAACGGCACCAAGCGGGCCCGCCTGCTCAAAGCAGCCGAGGAAGGTCGACTGTGCGCGGGTGATTACCCCCTGCACCAGCGCGACCTTCTCGCCACCGCGGGCGGGAAAGACCGAGACCGTTACCTCGTCGCCGTTCATGGCCTCGCGCAGGCCGCGGCGAGCAACGCGAAAGCTGCCCTCGGGCGTCTCGACCGTAGCCACGCCGGGCCTTGTCACGCGCAACGTTCCCGCAAGCGTAGGCGAACGACGCATGGCCGCCTTCCCGCCCCCACGCCGATGCCCACCACCGCGACGAGCGCCAGGACGCCTTCTGCCCATAAGCCCTCCTTGAGAAAATCGGGGCGGCGCGAACAAACCGCACCGCCCCTTCTACCAGCAAGTCTTGTGTGCTCGGCCTAGACCTTGAGGTAGCGCCTCATGGCGATGGCAGAGCTGAAGAGACCGATGAGGACGCCCAGAACCAAGAGACCGCCATAGGTGGCCCAGAGCGCCTGAGGCGACACGTAGAACGAGAGGAACTTCAGGCTGTTCTCGAGCCTGGGCATCACGTAGCTCATACCGGCCGCGAGCGCGACGATGGCAAGCCCCGCGCCGATAAGCGACTCTAGCGTGCCCTCCATGATAAACGGCCCGCGTATGAAGCCATTCGACGCGCCCACCAGGCGCATGATGGCAATCTCCCTGCGGCGCGCGGTGATGGCGAGGCGAATGGTGTTGTTGATGAACACAAACGCCACGAAGATCAGGAGCACCACGAGGACGATGGCGGCAACGCGGACGATATTGGTGACCGAGAAGAGCTTCTCGACGGTGTCGCGGCCGTACTGGACGTCGCTCGACGGATTCTCAGGCGTGTCACAGACGGACTTAAAGGTCTCGTCGGCGATGAGCTTCTCGGCTGTGCCCTCGACCTGCTGGGGGTCGGTGAGCTTAATCACGAGCGAAGCCGGGATGGGGTTCTGGCCGTCAAGCGCCGCCACGGCGTCGGAGGCGTTTCTCTGAGACATCGAGGTGCGGTACTGCTCGAGGTTCTCGTCCTTGCTGTGATACGTGACAGACTCGACGTTGTCCCAGCCCTCGATCTCGGACTGGAGCTGATCGACGGTGGCCTGGTCGGCATCATCGGCGAGGAAGGCCTGGATGGTCACCTTGTCCTCGACGCTGCCCACCATGTTGCCAAGCACGTTAGACGCAAGGACAAATGCGCCGATGATAAAAAGCGAAAGGAAAATGGTCACAATTGCGCCAAGCACCGTAGACCAGTTCCTGCGAAAGTGATGGCCTGCCTCGCGCAGCGAGTAGGTGAAGTTAGAGGGCACCATAGTAGCCGTAGCCTCCCCTCTCCTGGTCGCGGACAACGTGGCCGGCCTCCAGCGCGATGACGCGCTTACGCATGGAGTCGACCATCTCGCGGTCGTGGGTGGCCATGACCACGGTCGTGCCCTCGCGGTTAATACGGTCGAGCAGCTTCATGATGCCCAGCGAGATCGCCGGGTCGAGGTTACCCGTGGGC
>CAJMLD010000125.1 GCA_905214175.1 uncultured bacterium | reverse complement strand
ACACAGGGAAGGTGCCTTCCGTCAACGTCGCACGAGAAGCCGTCAAGGGGGCCGTCTGGCGCGAAGGCGCACGCGGCAGCCTCCTCGAGGACTTCTCGCGAGCCACGCGGAAAGGGCTCGACACGGGCCTCAAGCACGATTGACGAGGAGTCTGTCTCGAACTCCACGGTAATGCCCGACGTGCACGCGGCCATGGCGCGATAGAGGCCAGGATGCCAGGCTCGGCAGCTGCCAATAGCCTTGAGCTGGCTCTTTGCAAAGCGCCAGGGATGGGACCAACCGTGCCCCAGCGGCTCTGCCCACACGGCGCCGTGAAGCAGTTCCACCGCGGGAACGCTCACGAGCAGGTCGGCCATGTCCTTCTCGTCCATGAGTTCACTGACGCTCATCGCACGTCGCCTCTCTGCGATTCAGCCACGTTGTGTGCGCTGCGATTGTTGTTTGCGGGCATCCATTGTGGCAGAAACGAGAACCGCGTGGGAACCGGGGCCACGCGCCCTACTCACCGTCTGCCGCGCGGCGGAGGGGCTCGTAGGCAACGACAAGGTCGCCAAGGCGCATCCGGGCGTTCGCCGGACTCGTGGAGGGAAGCCCCGTACACGGCACGCCGCTCACAGGCTCGATGAGCCGCTGGTAGAGCCGCGTGGCGGTGCCTCCCGTACAGAACACATGCGTGATGGGCGCTGCCGAGAGAACCCTGCCCATGTCGTTGGGCACAGGATCGCGAATAGAGGCGTCGCTCGCCCCAGCGATGGTGCAGCTCGCAAGGACGTCCCAGAGGGCGACGTGGTGGCGAAGGCACAGGTAACGGCGTTCGTCGTTGGTTTCGGGCACGGGCTCTTGCCACAGCGTCGCCATCACGCGCCAGAAGCGGTTCTGGGGGTTGCCGTAGTAGAAGCGCACCTCGCGGGACTTGGGGCTGGGCATCGTCCCCAGCACAAGCACGCGGCTATTCTCATCAAATATTGGCTCAAGCGGGTGAATGACGCGCTTCCCCGCATGGTCGGACGACACGCTTCCCGCACTACTCGCCATCGCGAACGGGCTCCGCAAACTCCTCGCCATCGTCCAGGCGCACCATCGTGACCTGGCCAAAGCCGGCGCCGCCCGCCGCACCGGAGTCAATGTCCCAGCGATCGGCCACGCCGCCCGTCGCATCGCACGCCCCCACGCGCACCATCTGGGCAATCCCGTCTTTGTTTCTTACCGGGCGGTCGAACTCATCGGTCATGGACGCCAGGTAGGGCGTGGGCGTGTGACCGGCAACAACGATGGGGCCCTCTCCCCTCTCGTCCAGCAGCCCGGTGGGCACCGACCAGAACTCGTCGCGAATCCACAGCAGGTCATCTGGGGTCTGCTCGGCGAGAAGTGCGTCAAGCGCGGCATCATTCCACGCTCCGCCTGAAGGCTTCTGGCCGCCGGGGCGAATGCCGGCATGTGCCATGATGTAGGAGCGCCCCGCCACCTCAACGTGCGCCGAGAGCGGAAGGCCGCGCACCCACCCAATGAGCTCGCTCGCCTCGTCATCCGAGCAGCTCTCCAGTCCGGAGACCGTGGCCATGCCCCCGTTGATGGCCCAGTTAGCCTGGGCCACCACGTCATCACGATGGTCGAGCGCATCGAGCATGAGGTCCTCGTGATTGCCCTTGAGCACCTGCACGTTGGGGAGCGAGCGTGTGACGCGCATGACGCCAACGGGATCCGGGCCGCGGTCAATCATGTCTCCCAGGCAGAACACCACGTCTTCCGCGCCAGGAGACACGCGCTCAAGCACCCGCTCGAGCGTCGCGCGATGCCCGTGGACATCGGAAAAGACGTATGTCGACATGGCGGCACCCCCCGTCGTTGGCCATGGACACTAGCTTAGACCTGCGGCTGGTTTAGCGCAAAGTATGCCGTAAGCGTAGCTTTTGGCGCTCTCGGCGAAGCATCCAGGGACGAGGAGACCCAATCTCGATCACGCGCGGAACGCGCGGCGCGTCTCCGCTCGCCCGGTCAAGCTCGAGCAGGACCTTGCGCATGGTGGGCTCCAGGCGTTCCTTCTTGAGCATGCACTCCCACACCACGATGACAGTCCAACCGTTCTGCACCAGCAGCGCATTGTCACGAGAGTCGCGTGCGCGGTTCCGCTCGAACTTGGACTTCCAAAACTCGATGTTGGTCTTTGGGAGCGGCAGGGCACAGTGGGGGCAGCGGTGCCAGAAGCAGCCGTTCACGAAGATGGCAACGCGTCTACCAGGAAAGCAGATGTCAGGCTTGCCCGGGGCCTTCTTCCAATGCAGGCGGTAGCCGGTGTAGCCGGCCTCGCGCAGCCTGGCGCGCACGAGCAGCTCGGGCTTGGTGTTCTTGCTCTTGTTCGCCTGCATCACATGGCGCGTGGCCTCACTCGTCAAAACGACGCAGCACCGCCTACGCGAGCGGGGCGTCCGCAGGGGCAGGCGCCCCCTCAAAGTTAAGGTTGCCCGTGAGGGCGCATGCGGCGTCGTCGTCAAAGTCACGAGAGAGCACGGCCTGCGTCACCGCGGGCGCCCTATCAAGGGCACGCTCGTACAGGTCTTCGAACGAATCCCTGCTCACCACGCCTGTCGCCGGGTTTGTCCAAGCACGGTGCTCGGTGTTGCCAAACTCCGAGGCCGCTGACGCCCGCACACGGTGCGAGAGCGCCCCGTAGGTAGAGTAGGGAGAGCCAGTTATGGTGCGCTCAAGGGCAGCAACCGCATTGCGGTGCGAGTCGCGCGTGGCATACAGCAGGCGCATGATGGTGCGGTAGCAGCCCACCGAAACCGAGAAGGTAGTGGGGTCGATGGGTCGGTCGTACGTCCAGAGCGCCGCGTAGAAGTAGATCTTGTCGATAATGGCAAGCACCTCGCGTGAGGCGCACAGCGTGTTTGCAAACGGACGGTACTCGGCGATGGTCTTGGCAGTCTTCCGGTAGAGAACCGCCTCGTCCAGGTCGCGCTCGACCTCCATGTGAACCTTGCCGTCAAACTCCGGACCCAGACCAGGCACGCCTGCGTGCGTGAGGTCGTGCGCCCAGGCGTTCACAAATGGATGGACCGTCGAGTCAAGCAGCCAGTGGCACGAGAAGCCCGCCAGGTACGCCGCGCCAACGTCCTTCTCGCGCTTGGGAAGGCGGTCGACGGCCTCGCGCATAGCCGCCAGGAGTCGCGCGGGACGCTCGTCGTGCATACGGTTTCCAACCTTTGCCCATTTGGCCATGAGGGGATAAATCGTGATGTAGAAGAGCGGGTCTGGACCCTGACTGCCCAGGAGGAACGCGTCACGCTCGTCCAGGGTCGCAAGGGGCAACTCGGCCTTCGCGCGATCTGCAACGTCGCGTGCAAAGAAGTCGTGTGTGAGAATCGCTGGCATCGTGACCCCTTTCCGGTTAGGACGGGTAGACGCAGCGCCGCGCAGCTGGCGAAGCGCACCCGTTCCGCCATTATGCCCCATCCGAGAGATGCCAGACGAGAAACGCGGCAACCGGTGACGCGCATGCACGGCAACTCGCACGCCTGCGGACCTTACGCGCCCGTGCGGCGCCACGTGCGCGCCGAGCCACCAAAGCCATTACATAATCCTGACAGAAGCCGCGGTTTTCTCCGGCATCCAAACGATAACGTTTTGAAGTGTATGAGCGCGAGACGAGAAGCCAAACAGAGAGGAACGCGATGTCTTTCAAGATGACAAAGGCCGAGAGAAGCTGGGTCATGTACGACGTGGGCAACTCTGCCCTGGTACTTCTCGCCACAAGCGTCATCCCCATCTACTTCAAGACGCTGGCTGACGGTCCCGCGCTTGTTGCCTGGAGCTATGCGGAGACCGTGGCGTCGCTGGTCATCGCCCTGCTCATGCCCATATTGGGCTCCATTGCCGACCAGCAGGGCATGAAGAAGAAGTTCATCATCGGCTCGGTGGGAACGGGCGCCGTGGCCTGCGTGGCCATGGGCTTCCCCACGGGCGCGATGGCGTTTCTCGTTATCTACGTGATCTCCTCCGTGGCGCTCAACACGTCGTTCGTGTTCTATGACGCGCTGCTCGTCGACGCCACGACGGACGATCGCATGGACGACGTCTCGAGCCAGGGTTACGCATGGGGCTACATTGGCAGTTGCGTGCCTTTTCTCGTCTGCCTGGCGTTTGTGCTGGTAAGGCCATTTGGCATGGGCCTGCAGACGGCCATGCAGATCTCCTTTGTGATCACGGCCGCCTGGTGGGTGGCGTTTACGTTGCCCATGCTCAAGAACGTCGAGCAGACCCACTACAAGCCCCGCGAGGAGCACGCCTTTACAAACGCCGTGCGCGGCATTGGGGTCACGGCAAAGCGCATCTGGCGCGACCCGTCCATCAGAAACTACATCATCGCGTACTTCTTCTACATCGATGGCGTGCACACCATCATCAAGCTCTCCACGTCATACGGCGCGGACCTTGGAATCGATGGCACGCAGCTAGTGCTGGCACTGCTCGTCACCCAGTTTGTGGCGTTCCCCTCGGCAATCGCCTACGGTCGTCTGGGGCACAAGTTTGGCACGCGCAAGATGATTCTGGTGGGTATTGCCGGATACACCTTCATCACGCTTTTTGCCGCGTTCTTCCTGCGTTCCGCCATTGAGTTCTGGATTCTTGCCATCATGGTTGGCCTCTTCCAGGGCGGTCTGCAGGCGCTCTCGAGGTCCGAGTTTGGCAAGCTCTGCCCCAAGGACCACGCCAACGAGTACTTTGGGTTCTTCGACATCTTTGGCAAGTACGCGGCGATTCTTGGCACCTTTATCGTGGGCACCATGACGGCGATTACCGGCAACAGCTCTCTGGGCGTGCTTTCGATTGTGGTGCTGTTCATCATCGGGTTTGTGGTGATGCTGCGCGTTCCCGAGCGTACGGCGGCGTCCACGGAGGAGTAGGGGCGCGTTGCCGGCGGGCGGCGCGTTTCACGGCGGTTCACTGGCAGCGCCAGCGGTGCCTTGACGCCCGAAGGCCTCTTCCCGCAGCGATTCTGTACGAAACCAGCCCTGTGGCGTCAATTCGGCGCCACAGGGCGACTTTTTGCAGCAACTTCGTACGAAGTCGCTGCTGTGTCGTCAATTCGGCGCCCCCGAAGAA
>CAJMLD010000124.1 GCA_905214175.1 uncultured bacterium | reverse complement strand
CGTGTTCTTGCAGTTGCAGAACATCTTGGTTTCGAGCGTGGTGAGCTCGGTGTGGACCTCAAGGCCAATGACGGCCTCCCAGTCCTTCAGAACCTCGGCGAGCTTCTTCACTAGAGCTCACCCCCCTTCCCGGCAAACTCAGGTGCAACGACGCCACGCGCGGAGAAGGACTTCTCGACGGCGCGGGCAAAGCGCAGAAGCTTGCGGTCCGAGAAGGCCGGCCCCTGCAGCTGCACCGAGACGGGCAGGTGGGACTCTGTCCCCAGGCCCAGCGGCACCGAGATGCCACCGTTGCCGGCAATGTTGTTCGAGATGGTGAACATGTCCGAGGCGTACATCTGCGTTGGGTCGCTTATCTCGCCAAACTTGAAAGCCGTGCGCGGCGAGGCGGGCATGAGAATGACGTCGCACTGCTCGTAGGCGTGGCGGTAGTCCTGGGTAATGAGGGTGCGTACCTGCTGCGCCGGATAGTAGTACTTGTCGTAGACGCCACTGGAGAGGAGATACGCCCCCAGCATCTGACGGCGCTTGGCCTCCTCGCCAAAGCCGTGGGCACGGCTCTTGGAGGTCTGCTCGGCAAGCGTGAGGCAGTCCTTCTCCTGGTAGCCGTAGCGTACGCCGTCAAAGCGGGCGAGGTTCGAGAAGGCCTCGCACGGCGCGATCACGTAGTATGCGGCAATAGCAGACTTGATGTTGGGGAGGTCGACCTCAACAAGCTGGGCGCCGGCGTTCTGGAGGGCCTCCGCCGCGCCCTCGACAGCCGTGCGAACCTCTGCCGTGAGGCCGGCCGCCTCCATGAGCGCAGGCACCACGCCCACGCGCATGCCCTCGACAGGATCCTCCAGGTGCTCGAGGAAGTCGACGGCGCAGGGCTGGCTCGTGGAGTCATACGGGTCGCGGCCGGCGGACGTGAGTGCGTTCATGGCCAGGGCCACGTCCTCAACGCTGCGACCAAAGGGCCCCACCTGGTCGAGCGAGGAGCCAAAGGCAACCACACCGTAGCGGCTCACGGCACCATAGGTGGGCTTCATGCCCACCACGCCGCAGAGGCTCGCCGGCTGGCGAATGGAGCCGCCCGTGTCGGAGCCGAGCGAGATGGTGACCTCGCCGGCAGCAACGGCAGCGGCAGAGCCGCCGGACGAGCCACCGGGCACGCGCTCGGTGTCCCAGGGGTTGTTCGTGCGATGGAAGGCCGAGGACTCGGTGGAGGAGCCAAAGGCGAACTCGTCCATGTTGGCCTTGCCCATGGGCGTGGCGCCCGCATCGAGCATGCGCTGGACGCACGTTGCGGTGAAGGTGGACTCGTAGTTCTCGAGCATCTTTGATGCGCAGGTCGTACGCGTGCCCACCAGGTGCATATTGTCCTTGAAGGCAACGGGCACGCCGGCCAGGGGGCCGAGCTTCTCGCCTGCCGCGCGACGGCGGTCAGTCTCGGCGGCGGCAGCAAGGGCAAGGTCGGACGAGACCTGCAAGAAGGCCTGGACCTGAGGGTCGCGGGACTCGATGGCGTCGAGGGAGGCCCTGGCCACCTCGGTTGCGCTGAACTCCCCCGTGGCAACGCCGGCGGCGATGCGTGCGGCGGAGAGCTGGTCGATGTTTGCCATTAGGCAATGCCTCCCTCGTCCTCGTCGGTGCCCAGGATCGAGGGCACGCGGAAGTAGCGGTCGCGCGCGGAACCGGCATTCTTAAGCGCCACGTCGATGGGCAGTGCGCGGACGGAGTTATCGATCACGTCCTCGCCCATCACGTTGGAGAGGTCGCCAATGGGGTGGAAGGTGGGGTCAACCCCCTCGAGGTCGTATTGGCGGATGGGCTCGAGAAGGTCGACCGCCTCGTTCATGTAGGTGGTCATCTCGTCGAGCTCGTCATCCGTGAGGGCGATGCGCGCGTAGTCTGCGATGCCGGCTACGTCTTCCCTGCTGAGTGCCATGGGTCCTCCCGTCTGGAGCGGTTTCACGACGTCCATTCTACGGGACGGGACGGAATGCGGCGGCGTCACATTACCAAGGTGCAACACGGGGTTGTGGGCAGCGGGGGGCAGATGCCGAGAAGACCCGGCTTACAAGACAGTAAGACAGCCGTAAGCCGGGTCGATGGCACCGAACGCAGCCACGCGAGAGTATGGGGTCAACAAAAAGTAACGACCAAGAGTCGCGTCGGAAGGAGCCACCATGAACGTCCTCGAGCACATCGCCTTCATCGCCATCGTATGCGTGCTGAGCCTCATCGTCATCATTGGCGACGGTGGCGAGCACAACCGTCGCCCCCTCAGCCGTCGCCGCCGCTAGCGCAAGGCGCCCCGCGGCAGCGCCTCACACGACCCATCTTCCTCCCGCGGGGAGAGGGATTCATGTCCCTCTCCCCGCCCCTTGTTTTTCGCCAGACTATGCACCTTGCCTACAAAGGCGAACAAGGCGAAAGGCGGATCTACAAAACGTCGAATCGCTCTACGCGACCTCCTCGAACTGCGACTGGTACAGCTGCGCGTAGAAGCCACCGGCGGCCAGCAGCTCCTCGTGCGCGCCCTTTTCGACCACATCGCCGTCGCGCAGCACCAGGATGGTGTCGGCGTTCTTGATGGTCGAGAGCCGGTGGGCAATCACGAAGCTCGTGCGGCCCGCCATGAGCTTGTCCATCGCGCGCTGGATGCGCCACTCGGTACGCGTGTCAACGTTCGACGTGGCCTCGTCCAGGATGAGGATGGGCCTGTCAGCCAGAACCGCTCGGGCAATGGTAAGCAGCTGGCGCTGGCCCTGGCTCACGTTGGTGGCACCCTCGTCCAGCTCGAAGTCGTAGCCGCCCGGCAGCGTCTTGATGAAGTGCTCGCAGTGCGCGTAGCGCGCGGCGGCCTCCACCTCCTCATCGGTGGCGTCGAGCCGCCCAAAGCGAATGTTCTCGCGGATGGTGCCCTTGAAGAGCCACGCGTCCTGCAGGACCATCGAGAAGTTCTGGCGCAGGTCGGCACGCGAGACGTTGCGCACGTCGTGGCCGTCCACTAAGAGCCTCCCCGAGTTGACGTCGTAGAACCTCAGCAGCAGCTTCATGAGCGTCGTTTTGCCGGCGCCGGTTGGCCCCACGATTGCCACCGTGCGGCCAGGCTCCACATCCGCCGAGAAGTCGTGGATGATCTGCTGCCCGGGCAGGTAGCCAAACGAGACGTGGTCAAAGTCCACGGCGCCCGTAGCGTTGCCGATGGTCTCGACGGGCTTGCCCGTGGTTGGGTCGAGCGCGGCGGTCTCTTCCTCCTCCGGCGCGTCGAGGAACTCGAACACGCGCTCGGCGCAGGCCGCCATCTGCTGCAGCACGTTAGACACGGTCGCCAGCTGCGTGATGGGCTGCGTGAAGTTCTTGACGTACTGGATGAACGACTGGATGTCGCCCGGCTGGATAGCACCTGTCACGGCAAGCCCAGCGCCAACCACCACCACGGCCACGTAGCCCATGTTGCCCACGAGGTTCATGAGTGGCTGCATGAGGCCCGAGAGGAACTGGCTCTTCCACGCGCTCTCGTAGAGCTGGTCGTTCTCCTCCTCGAAGCGCTCCACGGCGCGCTCGCCGCGGTTAAAGGCCTGTATCACCACCTGACCGGAAAAGTCCTCCTCAACACGCCCGTTCACGGCGCCAAGCTGCTCCTGCTGAAGGCGGAAGTACTTTTGCGACCGGCGGATGAGCGCGCCCAGGATGAGCGCCGACACCGGCAGCGTCACAAAGGTCACGCCCGCAAGCGGCACCGAGATGGAGAGCATCATGACGGCCACGCCCACCACCTGAGTGATTGAGGTCACCAGTTGAATAAGGCCCTGGTTGAGCGACTGGCTCAGGGTGTCCACATCGTTGGTCATACGCGAGAGCACGTCGCCCTTCGAGAGCGACTTGCCATCAAAATACGAGAGGGGCACCTTCGAGATCTTGTCGGCAATCTCCCCGCGCATCCGGTAGACGACCTTCTGCGTGACGCCCGTCATGATCCAGGACTGGATACCAGAGGCGGCCGCGCTGGCCAGATAGATGACGAGAAGCGTCACCAGAATCTGCTCGATAAGGCCAAAGTCGATGCCGCCCGTGCCGGTCGCCGCAGCCTGCACGCCACGGATGACCTCGGTGGTGGCGTTGCCCAAGACCTTTGGCCCCACAACCGAAAAGACCACCGAGGCCATGGCCAGGGCCACCGCCGTCACAAGCCCCACGCGGTACGGCGCCATGTAGTGCAGGAGCTTCGCAATGGTGCCCTTGAAGTCCTTGGCCTTCTCGCCCGGCGCCATGCGACTGCCCGGACCATGTGGGCGTGACGCCTGCCTGGGCTGCTGCGTTCTCTCAGCCATGCCTACTCCCCCTCCGCAAGGCCAAGCTCCTTGGCGCTGAGCTGGCTCTTCGCAATCTCCAGGTACTCGGGGCAACTGCGCAGGAGCTCCTCGTGCGTGCCCTGCCCCACCACGCGGCCCTCGTCGAGCACGATGATCTGGTCTGCCCCCATGACGGTGGCGATGCGCTGCGCCACCACCAGGACAGCCGTGTCCGCCTGCTCGCGCGCAAGTGCCTGGCGCAGCCGGGCGTCCGTAGCGTAGTCAAGCGCCGAGAAGGAGTCGTCCAGCACCAGAACCTCAGGGTGCGTGGCAAGCGCGCGGGCTATGGCCAGGCGCTGGCGCTGACCGCCTGAGACGTTCGTGCCGCCCTGGGCGATGGCGGTCTCAAGGCCGTCTTCCTTCTGGGCCACAAGCTCCGTGGCCTGTGCCACGTCGATTGCGTGGCGCAGGTCCTCCTCGTCAGCTTCATCTGTGCCAAAGGCAACGTTCGAGGCGATGGTGCCCGAGAAGAGAAAGCCCTGCTGTGGCACGTAGCCCACACGCGAGCGCAGGTCGGCGAGGGACATCTTGCGCGTGTCGATGCCATCGAGCGTGATGGTGCCGGCCGTGGGGTCATAGAGGCGCGGCACCAGCTGCACGAGCGTCGACTTACCCGAGCCCGTGGAGCCCACGATCGCCGTCACCTTTCCGGGCGTGGTCGAGAAGCTCACGTCGCTCACAACGTTGCCCTCGGCGTCCGGGTAGTGGAAGCTCACGTGATCAAACGCCAGGCGTCCGCGCGGGGCGTCCGTCGCAGGAGCGACGGGATTCTTAGGCTCGCGCACCGCGGGCGTGACGTCGAGCACCT
>CAJMLD010000123.1 GCA_905214175.1 uncultured bacterium | reverse complement strand
ATCGCGTAGCCCTCGGGGGCCGCCACCTCTTGGACGTGGTAGCTTCCGTGCTTCGCGTAGGCGAGCGAGATGGTCCCGTTCTCGTCGGTCGTCATCTCCGCATCGAAGGTACCCTCGTCGTTCCAGACGTGGAACACGGCTCCGGCGACGGGGGTTTCGGGATTGCGCGCGTCTACCTTCTTGATCTCAGGATTGGTGGGAGTGTCGGTCACTGCCTCCTCGTGGTCGTAGACGGCGACCTCCTGGCCCGCGTATTCGAGAGCCACGGTCTTCTCGACGACGTCGAGCGCGTAGCCGTCCTTTGCCTTGGCCTCGTATACCGTGTAGGTGCCGAGGTAGAGCTCGGGCGTGGTCGCCTTGCCGTCCTCGCCCGTGGTGAGAGTGGCCACGATCTCACCCTCGTGCGCACGGACGGTGCCGTCGGGTGTCTGGATGGTCTCCGCCGCCTTCACGATGTAGACGGACTCATCCACGGCCTCTCCCGTCCAGGAGTCGGACTTGGCGACGGTGATGGTCGCCTTCTGGGGCATGTTCGCGAACTCGATGACGAGCGGGCTGTCCCAGCCGTTGTAGTCCTCGCCGATACGGAACGCCTTGCCCTCAAGCTCCTTCACATAGCCGTAGGGTGCCTGGACCTCCTTGAGCGTGTAGTCGCCCTCTTCGAGCAGCATCGGCAGCGTCAGCTCGCCGCGCTCATTGGCCGTCCAGGTATCTATGGTCTCGGTCACGGGGTAATGGGAGGTGTAGGTGACGAGGTTGCCACTTGCGTCCTCGAGCTGGAAGCTCACGGGAAGCGGCACCTGCTTGCCGGTCTCGGCGTCGACCTTCACAACCTTGAGGGGGGTCTGCGGGATGTGGTCGCTCACGAGCTGCGGCGGGTCGTACTGGCCCTCCTCGCGGATCGTGGTCTTCCAATCCTCCACGGGAAGGAGCGCCTTCCCCCACTCCGCCTTGAAGGCATCAGCCACGTCTTGCGGGATCACCTCATGGACGCGGTAGGTTCCGTATGCGAGCGCGCCCGTCCAGTCGACGGGCTTGCTCCAGCCGTTCACGTCGGCGTTGTCGTCCTTGGTGGTGGCAAGCCCGTTCTCATCGACCGTGATGGTGCACACGCGGTTGCCGGGCTCGACGAGCTTTCCGGTCTCGGGCGAGACCACGGCCTCCTCGGAGTCGTTGTAGAGCTCGAACTTGACCCCGGGCACGAGCACGCGTACGACCTCCTGGGGCATGTCGCCGTCGGGCTCGTCGTATACGGTCACGGGCACTTCCTTCACGAGGCGGAAGTCGCCGCGCTTGACGGTGTCGGGCACCTTGGGCGAGTTGTAGGTGTAGACGGACTCGCCGACCGCGCCGTCGGGCGTGATGCGCACGCAGAACACCTTGGGTGCCCCTCCGTGCCCGTCGTCGAGGTTGTAGCCCTGCGGGGCTCTCGTCTCCTGGATGAGCACGGTGCCGAGCGGGATGGAGGCATCGCCGTTGGTCTGGTAGTAGAGCGCGTCTCCCGAGTGCTTGTACTCGTCCGCGAGGTAGGCGAAGCCGTCCCCGTCGGTCTCGAACACCCAGGTGCGCGCGGGTGTGCCGGATGCCTCTGCCGCAGCGGCGTCGGCATAGTCGCCCGCGTAGTAGCGGACGGAGAAGAGAGCGCCTGCGAGCGTGGCGTCTCCCTGCGGGCGGCTCTCTCCCGTGTCTGAGTCGACCTTGCCGACGAGCATGCCGACGGGGTCTGACTGCGGGATGTCGGATACGGTCTTGCCGTTCACGCGCGTGGTCTCGTCCGAGGCCACCTTAACCGGATACACGGTCGGGTCGATCGCGTGACCCGGTGCCTGCTTGGTCTCCTTCACCCAGTAGTCGCCCGGCTCAAGCTCCTCCAGGATGCCCCATCCGTCCTTGTCGGTCGTGATGGAGCCAGCCACGTCCGTGAGGCCCGAGTTGCGGTACACGGTGTAGACCGCGCCCTCCACGGAGTAGAGCGGGTTGCCCTCGCACATCTCCTCGTTGGCGGTGACCTTCACCAGGTCGATGTTGCCGTAGGGGGTGTACTTGAACGAGAGGATGATCTGGGTGCCCTCGCCGGTGTAGAGCTGGAACGCCTCGAAGTTCGAGGGAACGTCAGCCGTCCTCGCGGCGATGAGGCGTCCCGATGCGTTCGAGTTGATCATGCTTCCGTCGGTGCCGAAGCCGATGACGTTCTTCCGGGCCCAGCTCTTGAAGTCGGCGTTGCAGCCATAGAGCGCGTACGACCCGTCGGAGGTGTACGTGTCGGACACGAGGATGTGGGCGCAGGCCGCGTAGCGAGCAGAGGTCATTGCGGTGCCGTCGTACCACTTGTCCGGCCATAGGCTCGCATCGAATCCAGGACTCCCGTAGGCGAACCAGAGGTCAGCCACCACCTCGGCGTTGCGCCCGGAGGGGGCGTTGATGGAGCTCTTGGCGTAGCTGCCGGGAGAAGGCGTTGCCGATTGGGGGTCGGCGCAGTAGGCCATCTCGCCGTCGGCCTCCATCCAGGTGGTGTTGTATCCGCCGTAGTGGATCTTGTCCCCGGTCGTGAGGTTAGCGCTCTCGGCGGCATAGGCGCTTTTGCCCTGGACGCCGAGCGTCCCGAGCGCCGTTGTCAGGGCGATGAGCGCGGCGAGCATGCAGCGCACGACCTTCGAGGCGAGCGCTGCTTCAGTGATGTCTTTCATCTTTCGCCTCCTTAGCGTGCTACCGGCTCGGCGTGGCGAGCCTCGCGGTCCTGGTTGGCCGACGCCTCGCGGGCGTCCTTGGCCTTGTCGTCGAGCGAGGCGAGGTAGGCCTCGCGGCCCTTGTTGATCGCCTCCTTGAGCTGTGCTGGCATGACCTTGACGATGTCCTTGACCTGCTTACCGTCCTCGTCGAGGACGGGATTCCCTTCGGCGTCGAGGGCGTCCTTCTTGAGCCAGACCTCCTTGTCCGCCAGAAGCGGGATGTCGCGGAAGTTCTCGCCCTTGAAGCGTGAGGGGTTCACGAACAGGGGCGTGAACTGGTAGTAGCTGACGTCCACTCCGTCGATGACAGTGCCCTTCGGCAGCGTCACCGAGTTGAACGTCTTGGTCTCGCCGGTCTTGCGGTCGGGGTACTCGATGTTCTCCCTCACGAAGTTCTTGTGCACGGTGACGTAGACGTTCTTCTTGTTGTTGTCTTCCATGTGAGTGCTCCTTTGCATCTCTTGTCGATTTCTGGGCGCGGCGTTGCTTGGAGGTTCACCGCGCCCTTCTGCCTTACCGTTTTCCGCCCGATTCCATAGGCACCACCTCCTCTCAGGTCGTCTCCGTCATCAGAAGCCGCTCACGATGTCGCGCGCCCAGGCACCGCTCTTCACGAGCGAGAGCACGAGAAGGATGCACATGGCCAGGTACTGGAGCGCGTAGGTGAGCCCGTTCGCAATGACGTCGATGGGCGTCCCCGTCCCGGGGTTCACGGCGACGATGCCGCCCAGGATCACGGGGAAGCTGATGAGCAGGATCAGTATGATGAGGCCTGCTATGCAGACGGCCCCGAAGCTCTTCAGGTACCCGAGACCGATCTGGCGCGTCTGGTCGAAGCCCAGGAACGCCAGCGGTATCGGCGAGAAGGCCGCCATGATGTAGAGCTGTATCGCTCGCGCCCAGCAGACGACGAGCGCCACGATGTAGGCGATGAGCACGACGAGCCAGCTGATGACTGCGACTATCAGAAGCGCCAAGAGCGCGGATAGGTCGTCGTCGCCGGTGACGATGGACACCACCGCCATGTCGAGAGCGCCGCCCGTCCCGAACAGCCCCTCCACGCGGTCGATCGCGAGCCCTATCACCTCGTAGATCGCGGCCATCAGGTCGAAGGAATGCTGGATCAAGAACAGGAACACGGCGAAGAACACGAGGAGGAACGCGACCTCCTTCACTCCCGGCAGCGACTGGTTGCCGTCCATGCGCTGCGAGATCTCGATGAGCTTCAAGGTGAACACGAGCCCGAGAACCCCGCATCCGATGGGCAGCACCGCCACCTGCCAGGCACCGCGCGCGATGTCGTACATCGACACGTCGCCAGCGCTCGTGAGCATCGTCTCGAAGGGAGCCGAGAGCACGCCGTTGGCGCCGAGCGATCGCATGACGTCGGTCTGCGCCGCGAAGATCCAGTTGCACCAGTCGCGGAGCACTCCGCAGAGCCATGCGTTGATGTCGTCTGCAATCGAGCCCCACGCGAAGTGCGTCGGGATGAGGAGCGCCGAGAGGAGCGCGAAGGCGGCCGCGAAGGCCAGTATGAACCGTCTGCTTGAGACGAGGTTTCCTAGCTTCTCCATCGTTATCAGAGCGCCTCGATGGTGCCGTCGGGTGCGCGCGTGACCGAGATCATGGTCGATGCGCCGTCGTCGAGCGTGAACGTGGTCGTCGCAGCCCCGTTCGCGTAGTCTATCCACGCCTCGGCGTCCCAGATGGCGCGGCTGGCGTTGGGCGATACCGCCGCTGCACGTGCGGACACGGCCGCCTCGATCTTGGCGGCCTCTACCCCCATGGCCTCCTCCAGCTTGGAGGTGACGCCCGTGAACGTGAGCGCCCTCTCCCCGAGGAGCACCTTCTTGTACGAGCATGAGAGCGCGTCAGTCCTCGGAACGGTGTCAGCGCCTTCGGTGGCCACGGTTACGAGGGAGGGGCTCGCGGCCTCGGTCAGCGACTTCGAGGCTAGCACGGTCGCCGTTACGGTCGTGTCGGTCGCCTCTTCTGTATCGAGCGTCCAGTAGGTGACGCTCGTCTGGCCGTCCTTCGCCTCGACGAACGCGCCCTTGACGATGGAGAGTGTGTAGGTGGGGTCTTCTATGCCCGTCCAGGAGGTGCCGACGAGCGCCTCCAGGCCTGCCGTCGTATCCGCGCGCCCTTCTGCAGGTGCGCCTTGCTGGGACGTCGGTGCCTCTTCCTTCTCGACGGCCTCGATGGCAGAATTCGTGCTCTCGACATCCTCGCGGGCGAGCGAGCAGCGTGCCACTCCCGACCCGACCAGCAGCAGCGCGGCGATGACGGCGGCTGCGAGCATGAGCTTGTTCTTCTTCGACATTTCCTCTTCCTTCCTATCTGATCTTTATGGCGCTCGTGAAATACGACGCGCCGCTTGCAATCGTGCAGACCGCGCCTGTGTGAGGCTCGTGGATGTAGCGGTCTTCCCCGAT
>CAJMLD010000122.1 GCA_905214175.1 uncultured bacterium | reverse complement strand
TGTGCAATGAGGAGCCCAGGCTGCTTCACGGAAGCATCCATCGGTCGTACATTTCTCAACAATTGTGCATGAATCCTCCACTTTGACGTCTATTTGAGCGTCCATTGTGCGCTTTCTAGAACTGTCTTGTCAGATGGCAAGACAGAGTGCATACTGTCGCACCAGTGACCGCGCCAACCCAAGGGGGAGCATCGTGGAGGAAGACCATACAGGGCGCAGCGAAGCGCTCGCCGAGAAGGTCGAGCGTCTTAAAAGCGAGAAAGGCGCCGTGGTTCTTGCGCACTACTACGTTCCCGCGGAAACGCAGCGCCTTGCAGACTACGTTGGCGACTCGTTCTACCTGGCCCGACTTGCCAAGACCCTCGATGCGCCGGTCTTTGTGCTGTGCGGCGTCTCGTTCATGGCCGAGAGCGTAAAGCTCCTCAACCCCACGCGCCGCGTTCTTATGCCAGAGCCCGCTGCGGACTGTCCCATGGCCCACATGGTGCGCCAGGAGGACGTCGATCGCGTGCGCGCGGAGGTTCCCGACCTTGCCGTCGTGGCCTACGTGAACACAACGGCCGAGGTCAAGCGCTGGGCAGACGTCTGCGTTACCTCGTCGAACGCCATCAAGGTGGTGCGCGAGCTGCCTGAGAAGAACATCCTCTTCATCCCCGACATGAACCTCGGTCGCTACGTGGCGGAGCAGGTGCCCGAGAAGCACGTGATCTTGAACCGTGGCTACTGCCCCACGCACAACAAGATTGGCGTCGCCGAGGTCGAGGCGCTGGAGCTGGCGCATCCGGACGCCTTGGTCCTTGCACACCCCGAGTGCACACGCGAGGTGCTCGACGAGGCTGACTTCATCGGTTCCACCAAGCAGATCATCGAGCGCATCGCTACGGGAGAGGAGCGCGAGTTCATCGTGCTCACGGTGGTCGGCGTGGCGGATCAGATCGCGCTTCGTACCAAGGGCCAGGGCAAGCGCATCTACTTCCCCGAGCCAGCGCCCGTGTGTCCAAACATGGCCATGGTCACGCCCGAGAAGCTCGTGGCATGCCTGGAGAACATGACGGGGGAGGTCGCGCTGCCTGCAGAGCCGCAGCGCGCAGTCGAGCCGCTCGAGCGCATGCTCGAGCTGGCAGGGAGATGAGAAACATGGCACCAACTGCCGTGATTGAGAGGCCGGCGCAAAGCGCTCAGACGCCAGCGCAGGCGGGCGAGAAGGTCCTGACCGCGCATCCGAAGGCGCTTGTGAGCGACGTCGTCATTGTGGGCTGTGGCGTGGCCGGACTCTACTCGGCGCTCAACCTGCCTCGTGGCCTGCGCGTGACCATGATCTGCAAGGAGGACCTGGAGAGCTGCGATTCCATGCTCGCGCAGGGCGGCATCTGCGTGATGCGCGACCAGGACGACTACGACTCCTGGTTCGACGACACCATGCGCGCCGGTCACGGCGAGTGTCGTGCCCAGAGCGTGGACACCATGATTTGGTCGAGCCGCGACGTGATCCGCGACCTGGTGCGCCTGGGCGTTGACTTTGATCGTATGCCGGACGGCTCCTACGACTACACCCGCGAAGGCGCCCACTCGCGTCCGCGCATCCTCCACCACGCCGATGTCACGGGCAAGGAGATTACCACCAAGCTCCTCGCGCAGGTACGCCGCCTTGACAACGTAGAGATCCACGAGCACGTGTGCATGGACGATCTTCTCGTCGAGAACGGCTCCTGCGTGGGCATCGCGGCGCACGACGCGCGCGGCCGTCACCTGGAGCTGCGCGCACGCGACGTCATTTTCGCCACGGGCGGCGTCGGCGGCCTCTACGAGCGCTCGACCAACTTCCCCTGCCTCACCGGTGACGGGTGCCGCGTGGCGGCGGCGCACGGCGTGAAGCTCGACCACATGGACTATGTGCAGATTCACCCCACGTCGCT
The DNA here is from genome assembly GCA_905214175.1 of uncultured bacterium. Classification (GTDB taxonomy): domain Bacteria; phylum Actinomycetota; class Coriobacteriia; order Coriobacteriales; family Atopobiaceae; genus Tractidigestivibacter. Next base: position 3,270 of record CAJMLD010000122.1, on the reverse strand, counting down.
CTATACCGAGAAGCCCGGCCGCGCTTTTCTCATCTCTGAGAGCTGCCGCGGCGAGGGCGCCATCTTGCTCAACGCCGCAGGCGAGCGCTTCTGCGATGAGCTTCAGCCTCGCGACGTGGTGTCGAAGGCCATCTACGACCAGATGGAGCGCGAGGGCTCGCGCTATGTGCGCCTCTCGTTCGAGAACGTTCCCGAGGACGTGATCTGCGGGCACTTTGCTCACATTTGGCAGCACTGCCTCGAGGAGGGCTACGACATCCGCCGCGAGCCCATTCCCGTGGTGCCGGCGCAGCACTACCTCATGGGCGGCATCCACGTGGGCGCAAACTCTGAGACCACCCTGCCGCACCTCTACGCGGCGGGCGAGACAAGCTGCAACGGCGTGCACGGCGCAAACCGCCTGGCGAGCAACTCGCTTCTCGAGAGCCTCGTCTTCTCTCGGCTCGCCGCGCGCGACATCGTACGAGAAAGGCATGCCTCATGAACTCGGTGACACTAAAACTGCAGGCAGAGCCGCTGATTCTCTCGGCATTGCGCGAGGACATCACCAGTGAGGACGTCACCACGGCGTCGGTGATTGGCGAGAAGGCCACCGGCGAGGTGCGCCTCATTGCCAAGGAGGATGGCGTCATCTGCGGGCTGGATGTCTTCGCGCGCACCTTCGAGTTGCTGGACCCCACGGCCACCTGCGAGTTCTCGGTCGAGGAGGGCGCAGACGTCACGGCCAGCCAAGACCTTGGCTGCGTGCGGGCCCACGTGCGCGCGCTCCTCTCGGGCGAGCGCGTGGCGCTCAACTACCTGCAGCGCATGAGCGGCATTGCCACGGCGGCGCGCCGCATGTCCGCGCTCTTTGCGGGTACGCGCACGCGGCTGGTGGACACGCGGAAGACCTGCCCAAACATGCGCGTCTTCGAGAAGGAGGCCGTGCGCGTGGGCGGCGCTGGCAACCACCGCTATAACCTCTCCGACGGCGTCCTGCTCAAGGACAACCACATCGACGCGGCCGGCGGAGTTGCCAAGGCCGTGGCCGCGGCACGTGCGTATGCGCCCTTCGTGCGCAAGATCGAGGTGGAGGTCGAGACGATCGCGCAGGTCCGCGAGGCAGTGGAGGCCGGTGCCGACATCATCATGCTGGACAACATGGACCTGGACACCATGCGCGAGGCCATCCGCGTGATTGATGGCGCCGCCGAGGTGGAGGTCTCGGGCAACGTCACGATGGAGCGCGCGGCACATCTCGCTGGCCTGGGGGTGGATTACGTCTCGTCCGGCGCAATCACCCACTCCGCGCCCATCCTCGACCTCTCGCTCAAGCACCTCACCGTGACGTCAAATCCATGCTAGGCTGAGGAGCATGAGCGGAGAAGATCGCAGGGCAAAAATCGTGGCGCTCCTCGGCGATGCCGGGGAGCCCATTTCTGGTGGCCAGCTGGCGCTCCAGCTTGGCGTGAGCCGGCAGGTCATCGTGCAGGACGTGGCGCTTCTCAGGCGCAGTGGCGTCGAGCTGGAGTCCACGCATCGCGGCTACGTGCTGCGCAGGCACAGCTCGCCGCGGCGCATCTTCAAGGTGCACCACACCGAGGAGCAAATAGAAGACGAGCTCAATCTGATTGTCGACCTCGGCGGCACCGTCGAGGACGTGGTGGTGAACCACCGCACCTACGGGGTCATCTCCGTGCCGCTCAACGTCTCGAGCCGGCGCGACGTTGAGCGCTACCTTGCCGACATTGCGTCGAGCAGGTCGACGCCCCTCTCGCGCGTGACCTCCGGCTACCACTTCCACCACGTGAGCGCCCCCACCGAGGAGGCGCTGGACGAGATAGGCGCGGCGCTCGCGGCGCGCGGGTATCTCGTGGACCGCCTGCCGTACGAGACCGTGGAGTGACGCTTGACGATTCCGCCGTGGCGCGTGTCTCGTCAAGGTTATTGGTTATGCCGCGCGCGTGTCTCGGCGCGGTCCTTGGCTATGCCGCGTATTCTCGCCCTACCGTGTCGGTCCTCTGTTGGCTTTGTTACAAGCTCTGCAATGATTGCGACTGTTAGGTTTCAGCGTCCTAATCTGGTTGAACGCACGCCAGCACCTGCGCGCGAGTCGGATGAGAGGGGAATTCCAATGGAGAAGAAGGACATCGACTGGGGTAGCCTCGGTTTTGCCTACATGCATACCGACTACAGCTACGTCTCGAACTACAAGGACGGTGCCTGGGACGAGGGCACGCTGACGCCTGATCACACCGTTACACTCTCCGAGTGCGCCGGCCTGCTCCACTATTGCCAGGAGGTCTTCGAGGGGCTCAAGGCATACACCACCAGGAAGGGCGACATCGTCTGCTTCCGTCCGGACCAGAATGCCGAGCGCATGTACAACTCCGCCAAGCGCATCTGCATGCCGCCGTTCCCCAAGGACCGCTTCGTGAAGGCCGTCGAGGAGGTCGTCAAGGCAAACGCTGCCTACGTCCCGCCCTTCGGCTCTGGCGCTACCCTCTACATCCGCCCGCTCATGTTCGCGACCGGCGACGTCATTGGCGTGAAGCCTGCCGACGAGTATCAGTTCCGCATCCTCGTGACGCCCGTTGGCCCGTACTACAAGGGCGGCGTCAAGCCCGTTAAGCTGCAGGTCTCCAAGTATGACCGCGCAGCGCCCCACGGCACCGGCAACATCAAGGCCGGCCTCAACTACGCCATGAGCCTTTACCCCAGCGTCGAGGCACACTCCAAGGGCTATGCCGACAACATGTTCCTCGACCCCAAGACCCGCACCTACGTCGAGGAGTCCGGCGGCGCCAACATCCTCTTCGTCAAGGAGGACGGCACCCTTGTCGTACCGCAGTCCTTCACCGACTCCATCCTCCCCTCCGTCACGCGCCGCTCGCTGGTCGACGTGGCCGAGAAGATGCTGGGCATGAAGGTCGAGCAGCGTCCTGTCAAGTTCCAGGAGATTCTGGACGACGAGTTCGTCGAGGCCGGCATGTGCGGCACCGCCGCCGTCATCTCGCCCGTGGGTGAGGTCGACAACGACGACGTGCACTACGTCTTCAAGAGTGGCATGGAGAATGTTGGCCCCGTCATGAAGGAGCTGCGCGAGACGCTTACCGGCATCCAGTCTGGCGAGATCGAGGACAAGTTTGGCTGGGTCCACAAGATCTGCTAGTCACCAGGTACGTGTAGGCCGGAGGCCGGTTTCCTACGAGAAGTGCGCTGCGCGGAACTTCTCTCCGGAACCCGGCCTTCGGCGTATCTGTGAGAGAAAGTGAGACAAAGGGACAGTCC
>CAJMLD010000121.1 GCA_905214175.1 uncultured bacterium | reverse complement strand
CGGCTGCTCCTTGTTGAGCTTGAGCGGGACCATCCCGATTGCATGGGAGAACTGCTCGGCAAGCCGGAACGACTCGTCGCTGGTGCGGTCGTGGCGCATGAGCTCCGTGAGGTTGTTGCGCCAGATTTGGTTGGCAAAGTGCAGCGTCATGTAGCGGTCGGGGCGGCCGGTCGCGTCGGCGAAGGTGCTTGGCAGGAAGGTCGACGAGTCGGTGAGCAGCAGAGTCTTCTCGGGCATGATGCCCGCGATCTTCTCGTAGAAGTCGCGCTTCTGGGCGGGATCCTCGTTGATGCACTCGATGACGACGTCGGCGTCCGAGAATGCCTCCTCCGCGCTGGTGGTAAGGTGAATGTACGAGAGGCGCTCCTCGGCCTGGGCCTTGAGCTGGTCGATCTGCTCGTCAGTAAGGTCCTTGTCGTCCGAGAGACCGCGGCAGTACTCGTCACGGTCGGCCTTCCAGGCATCGAGCTCGCCAAGAATCTGCCTGCGCACGGACTCCAGCCTTGGCTTTGCGCGGTCGATGGAGCCCTCGCTCCGCAGCCACACGGTTGTCTCGAAGCCCTTGTACGCCACCATCGAAGAAATCTGGCTGCCCTCGGTGCCACAACCTGCGACGGTTACCTTCTTAACATCCTTGATATCCATGATCCGCTGGTCCCTTCAGTGAGGTACTGCGTTTAACCTACGTGTACGTTATGCCCCCGGCAGTTGGGGAAGTGAAGCAGAAATACGTGGACGGCGCCGGGGAGAGACATAGGGACAGTCCCTTTGTCTCATGCGCGTCTCGCCCTGCCCTTATCGCAGCTTCACCCCGAGAAGCCCCGCAAGTTCAGGCAACTGGTCCACTCCCACATACGCGTCGCGAAGCTCGCGAAAAGTGTCACTCACACGGACACCCGCGATGTTGCAACTCGTGAGGTCGACTCCCGCCAGCCGCGTCTGGAAGAGCTCCGCACGCGAAAGATCGCAGTCCTCGAGCTCAAGACGGCTGCGCAGGCGAAGCCACGAGAGGGACGCCTCGCGCAGATTGCACCCAGCAAACGAGACGCGCTCGAGCTTGGACTCCGCCAGCCCCACGTACGAGAGGTTGCACCCCACAAATCGGGTGCGTACGAGGACGGACTTGTGGAGGTCCGCACCCACCAGGCGGCAGTCATTGGCCCTCGAGTCCCGCCAGAAGCCGGTGTTTCCTGCAACGTTTGCCAGGTCGCAGCCCACAAACGTGCAACGCTCGAAGCTTGGGCGCTCCAGCTGCGCGGAGGCCAGGACGCACCCGCGAAAGGTACAGTCCTCGAACTCCACGTGCCCGAGGTCTTCTCCGGAGAGGTCCTCCCCCACAAACTCTCGGCCGCGGACATCCCCGTCTGTCTCAGCAACAGCGTCGAGCAGGTCGCTCATGCGCTACTCCTCCGGCCACACGAAATCGAAGCTACCGGCCTCGCCGCCGTCGATGAGAAGGTTCTGCCCTGTCATAAAGCGGTTGGTCACACCAACGAAGTAGATCCACTCCGCGATCTCCTCCGGCGTCGCCCAGCGACGGAGCGGCGTGAGGGCCATGATGCGATTCCACAGGACTGGGTCGTCCATCACCGGGCGGTTGAGCTCGGTTAGGACGCCGCCGGGGTCCACGCTGTTGCAGGTGGCCTGTGGCGCCAACCGCTGCGCGAGGTTCTTGGCATAGGCGAGAACGCCACCCTTCGATGCCGCGTACTCGGGGAACTCGGCACCGGTGTGCCCGCTGGATGAGCCCACCAGCACCACGGCGCGTACCTGCGGTGCAGGCGTGCGGCCGCCCGGCGCAAACGCATAGCGCTCGCACACGTTGATGGTGCCTTTGAGGTTGATGTCGATGTCCGCGCCGCTGTCCTGGACGCCGGCGTTGCTCACCACAACCTGGGGCGCGAGACCCGCAGGCAGTGCTTCTCGGTCCCGCACGTCGGCAATAACGTGCTGGTACCGGGGGTGCTCAATGGAGGGCGGCTGCACGTCCAGCCCCCATACGCGATGTCCGCGGGCCAGGAACAGCTCCGCCGTCGCTCGACCTATGCCGCGCGAGGCGCCCGTCACCAGCACATCGAGCGAACGCCCGTCAGCGTCCAGCGGCGATGAGACAAAGGTGTCCCTTTGTCTCATCGCTCGGCCCCCGCAGTCTGAGCGGAGTGAAGGCGCAGGTAGTCCTCGCCCACGCCCTCGCGCTCCCAGCTTCGCACCACGCGGAAGCCCACCGGCGAGAGGAATATCTCGCACGCAAGCTCTGCCAGCGCACCCGTGAGCGAGCACATGACAACCTGCGTCCAGGTCCAGCCAAAGAACGTGTGGCTCACGATGGTCGCGAAGACGAAGTTATCCACAAACTGGCCAACCATCGTGCTCACGTAGGAGCGCAGCGCGAAGGAGCCAAAGGTGTTCTTGTGCAGCATGCGACCGATGCCCTCGTTGAGCAGCGAGTTCACGACAGACGAGCAGAGCATGGCCACCATGGACCCAACAACCACGTACCAGCTCCCGCCAAGCGTGGCGTTGAGCGCATCGTTCACCTGGATGCTACCCGTGTCGTAGTAGGCGCCCCACATACCCGGTGTGAGGCTCATGAGCCAGAAGAGCAGGCATACGGCCAGGTTGATGGCCTCGGCAAGCACGCTTACCTTGATGGAGGCGTTGGCGCCGAAGCGCTTGCAGATCATGTCCATGCAGAGGAAGCTCACCCAGCTCACGGTGAAACCGCAGTCAAGCGCCAGCCATGGGAGTGACACCAGCTCCTTGTTTGCGAGGAGGTTCATCACGATGACGCTCACCACAAAGAGGGTAACGGTAGCGCTGGGGATGCTTCGGAGGAGGACTTTGTAGTCCTCAAGGGTTCGCTTGAGCATGCGTTGTCTCCCGGTTTTGGATTTGCAAGCAGGTTTTACCTGGGACTGCTTGGAGGGCCACCCGTGCGGCCGGGAAACATAGTAGCGCACGTAGCGCCGTACTGGGCCCGACCGCCCATGCCCCAGTCCATCTCGTACACCTAATAATCTGAAAGAAACATTGTGTAATTAATAAAATAACCTCAGTTGATTTTCAGGCTCAATGATTCGCTGTTGAGACCAAGGAGGCTCAGATGGACTGTTCAGACAAGGTAACAAGGAGGCCCAGAACGCTTCTCGCAACGATTCTTTCAATCGTTTGCGCAGCGGCGTTTGCCTTCCCCACACTCGCTTTCGCAGAGGGGGGCACCGTCAAAGTTACCGGCAGCGATGCTACGTATGACTCACTTACCGATGCCGCAGCTGCGGTCAAGGCCAGCGGGACCAAGGGTGACATCACGTACACGGTAAGCGGCGCAGTGGCATTCGATGGCGGCACCAGTGGAGCGTACAACACGCTTGCCCCGGAAGGCGTCACAAGCGTCACCATCAGGGGAGCCAACAACGCGCAGGTCAACCTTACAGGAAGCTACGAGGTCCTGCTCTATACCACACCGAATGGCCGCGACGACGGCAAGAACGGCGTCCCGCTTTCCATGAGCGACCTCACCCTCAACGACAGGCGCCCCGCAATATACGAAGCAGCAAGCGCCTGGGAGCTCTACTACCTTGGGAGCAACGCTGCTGAGCAGACCTTCACAAACGTCACATTCACCGAGGGCTACATGGTGGGCTCGACATCCAATACCGCCAGCTCTTACCAAACAGCGACGTTCAAGAACTGCACCTTCGGTATTGCCGACCCCAGCTACGAGAAAGATGACGTCCTCGACGGGAAGCGTCAGCACTATGAGCTCTGGCTCAGTGGACAGGCAAAGGCCACCGTTGACTCCTGCATCTTTACACCTAACAACTACGGCGCAATCAAGGGTACCTATTCCAACACGTATCCCATGTACTATCCAAATCCCCACGTCGAGCTCTTCGTCACCAACAGCACGTTCAACGGCATAGGCCATCACCGCGTAGTGCACCTCGACGGCGTGGACGACATAAGCTTCACGAACAACACGATCACAAACTGCCTCACCAACAAGAGCGGTTCCACCAAGCAGTTCATCGATGCCACCGTGGACAACTCCAACGGCAAAGTCGCAGCAATCAACGCCGACTACTTTGACAAGAATGCGAACGACAACACCATCCAGTACTCGCTCAAGCTCACAAAGGACGGCCAGGAAGTAGAGGACGCCCCTGCGTACTACCAGTACAACCAGAGCTTTGATTCGTACAGCATTGGTGGCTACACCTACTCGCTCGATAATGGCGCCACCCTGGTGGACAACGCTAATATGCTCCCCAAGGGCGCAAACCCCGGCAGATACGTCATCGACACAGCCCACCACGTGTTCTCCGCCGAGAAGCTCTCTGGGGACGACAAGACAGCCATTGTGGTTTCCAGCGCGGCACCTCGCAGCTATGAGCTTGTGAAGCCCACCGCCATCACGTACACCATCGCGTTCGACAAGAATGCCGAGGACGCAACCGGGACCATGGTGCCTATCGACGCGACCTACGACGCGGACGCAACGCTCACGGCGTGCGCGTTCTCGCGCAAGGGCTACGTATTTGATGGCTGGAACACAAAGGCGGATGGAACCGGCAGCGCTTTTGCCGATGCCGCAACGGTCAAGAACCTGACCACCGAGGATGGCGCCACCTTCACTCTGTATGCACAGTGGAGGCAGATTACACACACCGTGACCTTCTCCGACCCCGAGGGCGGGACCACGACGCCGGCCCAGACCGTCAACGACGGCGCTGCGGCCACCGCACCTGAGGATCCCGTCCGCGATGGCTACACCTTTGACGGCTGGTTCCTCGCCGGCGCGCAGTACGATTTCTCGCTCTCCATCACCAGCGACATCACGCTTGTCGCCAGGTGGTCCGAGGTCAAGCCCACGCCTGTGCCCGTAATGTACACCGTGACCTTCTCCGACCCCGAGGGCGGGACCACGACGCCGTCCCAGACCGTCAACGACGGCGCTGCGGCCACCGCACCTGAGGACCCCGCCCGCGACGGTTACACCTTTGACGGCTGGTTCCTCGACGGCGAGAAGTACGACTTCTCCAAGCCTGTCACCAGCGACATCACGCTCGTCGCCAGGTGGTCCGAGGTCAAGACAGAAACCCCGCAGGAGCAAAAGCAAGAGCCAAGTCAGAAGGCCGAGACCCCTTCTCCTAAGGCCGCTCCCAAGGTGCCTAACACCTCCGACGAATCTGCATCAGCA
>CAJMLD010000120.1 GCA_905214175.1 uncultured bacterium | reverse complement strand
ACATGCGCGGCGAAGCCTGCTGCAGAATGTTCAGGATGTTCTGGTACGTGAGGAGCTGCGTGCCCTTCACGACGGGTGTAATCGCGCACAGGAAGATGAAGACAAGGAGAATGACGATGTACAGGCCGTTCTTGAGGAGGAACTGCCTGCGATCGAAGGTGTACTTGTAGTTCTCCCACTTCTGTGCCTGACGCTGCGCAAACGTGAACTTTGACATGCGCAGGAGGTCGATGAGGTGGTACTCGTAGCTGAAGGCCGCGTGCTCGCGGTCCTTGATCTGCTGCATTTCCTTCTCGAAGACGACCTTGGCGTCGAAGCGACGGTTCTTGTAGACGTAGTTCTCGTCCTTGACCTCGGCGCGGTCGGTGAGGCCCGAGAGGTTCGCGCGGTGCTCGTCCTCGAGCGACTTGAGGTTCGCCTGGTAACGCTCTTTGGCGAGGACGCGCTCGCGGGCGCAGCTCTCGCGCACCGGCTCGAGGTACTCCTTGGCGTAGTGCTCCTTGAGGTAGCCCTCCGCCTCGGAGACGAGGCTCGCGACCTCCGCCTTGTGGCTCGCCTCGACGGCCTTTGCGGCCTCAAGCTCGCCCTTGTAGCCAGCGATGGCCTGCGTGCGCTCCTCCTTGGTGAGGATGCGGTCGCGCTTGGTCGCATCGATGTCTCCCTGGAGCTTGACCACGCGGTCGGTACCGTCACGCCTCAGCTCGTCGATCTTTGCCTGGATGGCAGAAACGTGCTCGTCGATGGGACGGAGCAGAGCTTGCTCCTCCTCGGCCGTAAGCACCTTATCGCCCTGATTTGCCATGTGTGCTCATCCCCCTTACAGGTACTTCGCGCTCAGACGCAGGAGCTCTTCCTGGTTGGTTTCCCTTGTGTTGACGATGCCGGAGAGTCGGCCGTTGGACATGACGCCAATACGATTTGTGATGCCGAGAATCTCGGGCATCTCGGAGGAGACGACGATGATGGTCCTCCCCTGCTTGGCCATGCCAATGATCAGCTCGTAGATCTCGTACTTCGCGCCAACGTCGATGCCGCGCGTGGGCTCGTCCATGAGGAACACCTGCGGTCCCCGCTCGAGCCACTTGCCAAAGATGACCTTCTGCTGGTTGCCGCCGGAGAGACTCGAGATCATGTCATCCGGTCCCATGCACTTGGTGTTCATGAGCTTGATCTCGGCCGCCGTGGCGTTTGTCATCTTGGGATCGGAGAGGGCGATGCCGCTCCGATAGTGGTTGAGGTTGGCAATCGTGGTGTTGAAGGTGAGGTTGCCCTTGAGGAACAGGCCGTTTGCCTTGCGTTCCTCGGTAATCAACGCGAAGCCGTGCTCCATGGCCTCGCGCGCGTTGTCAAAGTTCATGAGGTGGTCGCGAAAGTAAACGCGGCCGGCAGCGCGCGTGCGCACGCCGAAGATGGTCTCGAGAAGCTCGGTGCGACCGGCCCCCACAAGGCCATAGAGGCCAAAGATTTCTCCCTTGCGCACGTCGAACGAGATGTCCTGCAGGTAGGGCGGGTACTTTGTGGAGAGGTGCCTGATGGAGAGGATTGGCTTACCGGGCACGTTGTCGACGGGCGGGAAGCGGTTCTCGAGCGAGCGGCCAACCATGGCAGCTATAAGCTCGTTCATAGTCGTCTGGGAGGTGGGCTTGGTCATGACGAGCTTGCCGTCTCGAAGAACGGAGATCTCGTCGCAGATCTCGAAGACCTCATCCATCTTGTGCGAGATGTAGATGAGGGAGATGCCCTGCTCCTTGAGCATACGCATCATGCCAAAGAGCTTCTCGACCTCCTGGGACATGAGCGACGAGGTGGGCTCGTCAAGAACGATGACCTGGGCGTTGTACGAGATGGCCTTCGCGATCTCGACCATCTGGCGCTGCGAGACGGACATCTTGCGCATGGGCTGGTCAAGGTCGACGGTCATGCCCAGGCGACGGAACAGCTCGGCCGCCTCCTTGCGCATAAGACCCTCGTCAACGACGCCAAGCGAGTTGACTGGGTATCGCCCAAGGAAGAGGTTGTCCACCACGCTGCGCTCGAGGCACTGGTTGAGCTCCTGGTGCACCATAGCGATGCCGTTCTCAAGGGCATCCTTGGGGCCGGAGAAGCTCACCTCTCGGCCATTGAGGATGATGGTCCCCTCGTCCTTCTGATACGTGCCAAAGAGGCACTTCATCATCGTGGACTTTCCGGCACCGTTCTCGCCCATGAGACCCATAACCGTGCCGCGCTTGAGGTCGAGGTCGATGTGGTCGAGTACCTGGTTGCGCCCGAAGGATTTGCACATCCCGCGAATCGACAGCACCACGTTGTTCTGGCTGTCTGCCATACTCCCCCATCCTTCCTACTAGTTGCCCGCAAAAGGTGCGGGGGGAACACCCCTCCCCCCGCACCGGGCGCGTGTCACGAACAAGACGTACGAAATGCCTTAGCTCAGGAGGGAGGTGTAGGACGAGGCGTTGTCGGTCTTCACCATGTTGATGGCGAAGGCGTCGTACTCGCTCGGGTTGCCAAGGCGGTTGGTGATGTTGGACTCGGTCTGGCCGTCGCCACCGATGTAGTCCACCGTGAGGTTGAGGAGCTTGTCGTACTGCTGGAGCAGCGGCTGGTAGGTGGAGCTCAGGAAGTTGTCCGCCGCGTTGTAGATGTCGAGCCAGACCTTCTTGGAGGGGGACTTCGAGGAGTCAAGCTGCTTGGAAGCGCCCTCGTAGATCTTGGTGGAGTCCGTAAAGTCGGTGTAGTTGTCGGCGGTCACGGCAACGTTCATCGCATAGTAGGAGCGATCGGCCTCGACGTACTTGTAGGTGTCCTCGGCAAGGACGTTGCCCGCATCGTCAGCCTTGGAGATGCCGGTGTTGATGTCAACGCCGTCGAGGGAGTTGCGGAGCAGACGCAGGGTGAGGTAGGCCTGGATGTCGGCGTGCTGGCTGATGGTTCCGCCGTAGCCCTCGGAGATGGCCGCAACGGCGTCATTGTTGGCGTCATAGCCAAAGGTCGGGACCTTGTTGTCCTTGGACCAGGCGTTGAACATCGACATGCCCATGCCGTCGTTGTTGGAGACGATAAGGTCAATCTGGTCACCGAAGGAGGACGCCCAGGTGCCGATGGCGTTGCCAGCCGTAGCAGCATCCCAGGTGGCGCCGGCGGAGTTTTTCATCTCCTGCGAGGCGAGCTCGCGCACGGTGTAGGTCTTGCCACCGATCTCCATCTTTGCGTCCTGGACCAGCGAGGAGGAGCCGTCGGTGTTGGTGCCGATGGGGTCAGAGACGATGTTGCCGTCCTTCTCGACGCCGGTACCGAGCGACTTGCGCACGCCGCGCGTACGAGCGATGGAGTCGTTGTGGCCCACGTCACCGATGGCAAGGACGTAGCCGATGATGCCGTCACCGTTGCGGTCGAGCGTGGCGATGTTCTTCTCGATGTAGTCCTTGACCATCTGGCCCTGCGCCTCGGCACCCTGGTTGGCATCGAAGCCGACGTAGTAGGTCTTGTCGTTGAAGTTGAGGGCTGCGGTGTCAAGCTCGCCAGTGGAGCTGTTGGACGGCTGGCGGTTGAACCACACCAGCGGCTTGTCCTTGTTGGCAACTGCGTCGGTTCCGGAGGAGGCGGTTGAGTCGCTAGACGAGCTGTCGGAGCTGCCGCCGCAGCCGGCAAGCACGCCCACGCTGGCAAAGCTCAGGGCACCGAGTCCGCAGACCTCAAGGAACCTACGACGAGACATTTCCATGGGTTTCTCCCTTTCCCCGTAGTTCGCGCCCCGTTGCGCAAACTTTCGTTGTGAGTACGTTAACGCCACTTTTAACTGGTGTTGTTAACGTTCTCATTTGTTCGACCAGCGGTTGTGGAAAGGGCGGCGGACGGCCACCCGGAGGGGCAGCGGGCGGCCCATGAGAGCTTTATTGGAGCTGTCTGCTTCTCCGTTTAACGGTTCGGCGGCACCACTAGGGCGGCCCGGTCGTCGTTGGGACGGCTTGGCGGCCGTTGGGGCGGCTGGGCCGCGCCGGGATTTGCTATGCCGCGGATTCCGAACGGTTAGGACCCTCTAAACGTTCGGAAAATTCCTAAACGGCGAGAACGCGCGGCATGACGGACTCATCGCGCAACAAAAAAATGGGCCCGCAGCGAAAACTCCGTCGCGGACCCATAACACACTGGCGAAAAAACAGCCACACCTATGCCAGGTCCACGATCTGGCCCTTCAGCTGCTCGATCGTGGTCGTGAGCTCAGCCTGCTGCGCGCGCTTCTTCTCGATAACGGCAGGAGCCGCCTTCGCGACGAAGCCCTCGTTGGAGAGGGTCCTGCTCACGGAGCTCAAGTCCTTCTCGGCCTTCTCGAGCTCCTTCCTCAGGCGCTTCGCCTCCGCGGCAAGGTCGACGAGGCCACCGAGCGCCACAAAGATCTCGAGCGTGCCGTCGGCCACCGTGACCGACCCCTCCGGCTTCTGCTGCTCGTGGCCAAGGGCGAGCTGGTCCACGCGACCGACAGAGCAGATGAAGCCGCGCTGGGCCTCGAGCACCGCGGCGTCCTCCCCGGAGGAGCGCACCGCGACGTCCAGCTCGGCCTTGGGCGACAGACGGTAGCGGGCACGGGTGGAGCGCACGGCAGAGACCACGCGCTTCGCGAGGTCGAAGTCGTGCTCGGCCTTGTCGTTCACAAAGGCAGCAAGGTCTGCGGGCTCAGGCCACGCGGCGGTCATGAGGAACTGCGAGGAGTGGTCGTCGAGGCCGCTCGCGGGCAGGGCGTCCCACACGCTCTCGGTGACAAAGGGCATCACGGGATGCAGCAGGCGCATGGAGACGTCGAGCACGTAAACGAGGTTGCGCTGCACCTGGAGACGCTCCTCCGGTGTGCCGTGGAGCAGGCGCCCCTTGCAGAGCTCGATGTACCAGTCACAGACCTCGCCCCAGAAGAAGGACTGCAGGTCGCGGGCGTAGTCTCCAAACTCGTAACCCTCGAGCTGTCGCGTGGCGGCCTCAACGGCACGCGCCAGACGAGAGAGCATCCACGCGTCCTCGGCCGTCTCGGCCTTGGGTGCACCAGGCGTGTAGCCATCAAGGTTCATCTGGACAAAGCGGCTGGCGTTCCAGATCTTGGTCACGAAGGAGCGCGCCTGCTCGGTGCGCGGACTGTCGATAAGCGCGCGCGTCTTCTTATCGAGGTTGGCGTCGAACTTGACGTCCTGGTTGGTGGTGATGAGCGTAAGCAGGTTGTAGCGCATGGCGTCGGCACCGTACTTGTCCATGAGCGCCATGGGGTCAACGCCGTTGCCCTTGGACTTGGACATGCGGCT
>CAJMLD010000119.1 GCA_905214175.1 uncultured bacterium | reverse complement strand
GGAGACCCAGCGTCGCGTTGCCGCGAGGTACCGCGCGGACCTCGACCAGATTGCCGTGCTCAAGATTCGGCTCGACTCGGCGCGCGCCGCCCTCTCAGCCTCGTACGACGAGGAGATGGGACATTGACGCTCTCCCTCTACGAGCTCGAGGACCTCCACAAGGCGGTCAGTGAGCGGATCGGCGACGAGCTTCTCCCCGCACTCTCCCGGGCGAACCGCACGGGGGAGCTTGGCGAGCTGCTCCGCCTCCTCGGAATGGGGGACCTCGTCGGGGACGACGGCAGCGCGCACGTCGTGCCGACGAAGGTCGTCGTCATCGGCGAGAGCGTCGTGAGCGAGAGCAGGCTCCGGAGCATCGCAAAGAGGCATGGAATCTCGGGGAAGGACATCGAGTTTGCCCTTGGTTACGAGAGGGCCAAGTGCTACCCCTTCCCGAAGCTGCGGGACTCCCTCACCTACCGTGCCGTCCTCGTCGGCCCCATGCCTCACAGCACCTCCGGCAAGCGAGACGCGTCCAGCGCGATTGCGGAGATGGAGAACCATCCGGAGACGTATCCCCCCGTCATCAGGATGCATGATGCCAATGGGTTGAAGATCACGAACAACAGCTTTGCCCAGGCGTTGGATGAACTGGAATCCTCTTATTGAGGCTTTAGAACAACGATAACGACATCAATGAAAGGCTGAACCGAATTGGCTAACGAAAGAGAGCTCCAAGCCACGACCACAAAACAGGCCACCGAGAAGGCAGCACTCGTATGGAGCATCGCCGACACCCTGCGCGGACTCTACAAGCCAGTCGAGTACGGACGCGTGATCCTGCCCATGACCATCGTGAAGCGTTTCCACGACTGCCTGCTGCCCACGCACGAGAAGGTGCTCGAGACCGCCAAAAGGACTGTAGGGCTCGACGTACGCGACGGATTCCTGCGCCGCGCCTCGGGCTACGACTTCTATAACACGTCCTCCTTCACGTGGGAGACCCTGCTTGCCGACCCAGCAGGGATAGAAGAGAACTTCACAGACTACCTCCAGGGCTTTTCCGAGAACGTGCAGGATATTCTCTTCCAGTCCGGCATGAAATTCGACAACGAGATCCGCACGATGGCTGACAGCGGCGTGCTGTACCAGGTCGTCAAGGACTTCGGCGGCAGCAAGGGCGACTTCAGCCCCAGTAAAGTGACTGAGGTCGAGATGGGCGGCATCTTCGAGAACCTCGTGAGCCGCTTCTCCGAGACCGACGAGGCCGGAGAGCACTTCACCAGCCGCGACATCGTCTATCTCATGACCGACCTCGTCATCGCCGCCGACCCGCGCGTGTTCGAGGGCGACCATATCCGCCGGCTCGTGTACGACGGCTCCATGGGCACCTCGCAGATGCTCAGCTGCATGCGCGAGCGGCTTCTCGCACTCGACTCCGAGGCGGATGTGCAGACCTTCGGGCAGGAGCTCAACCCGTTCACCTTCGCCATCGCCAAGGCCTCGGCGCTTATCCGCGGCGAGGACGCCGACAACATGCGACGCGGCAACACCTACGACAACGACCAGTTCCCCGGCTACAAGTTCGACTACGTGATTCAGAACCCGCCCTTTGGCATCTCGTTCGCAGCACAACAGGCTGCCATCAAGGCCGAGCACGCCAAGGGCAGCGAGGGACGCTTCCCCTGCGAGCTTCCCGCCGTGGGCGACGGGCAGACGCTCTTCGCCCTGAACGGCCTCGCCAAGCTCAAGGACGAGGGCATTATGGCCATCGTCCAGGACGCCTCCCCACTCTACAAGGGCAAGCCTGGAAAGGGCGAGGACGATTACCGGCGCTACATCCTGGAGAATGACTGGCTCGACGCCATCGTGCAGCTCTCGACGGACTCCTTCGTGAACACGGGCATCGCCACCTACATCTGGCTCTTTGACAAGGACAAGCCCGAAAGTCACAGGGGCAAGGTGCTCCTCGTGGACGCCAGCAACGCCTTCGTCAAGC
Source organism: uncultured bacterium (assembly GCA_905214175.1). GTDB lineage: Bacteria > Actinomycetota > Coriobacteriia > Coriobacteriales > Atopobiaceae > Tractidigestivibacter. Next base: position 3,330 of record CAJMLD010000119.1, on the reverse strand, counting down.
GCCGCAAGGGCATCGGCAACAAGAAGAACGACATCACCAGGACGTGCCGCGACCTCATCGTGAAGGCCTTCGGCAATTGGACCGACAGTACCTGCGAGGGCACGGCCGAGGACGGCTCCGCCGTGAGCGTGGAAGCAAAGCTCTTCGACTCGACGGAGTTTGGCTTCGACCGCATCACCGTGTACACGCCCGAACGCGACAAGAACGGCGATGTCGTCCGAGACCGAAAGGGCAAGCCCGTCGCCAAGACAGACGAGGGTGGCAAGAAGGTTGCCGACACCGAGGATGTGCCCCTGGGCGAGGACATCGACGCATATATGGAGCGTGAGGTGGAACCCTACAACCCCGGCGCTTGGTACGATAAGAAGAAGGTCCAGCGCGGCTACACCATCCCGTTCACGCGGGCGTTCTACAAGTACAAGGAGCTGGAGCCCTCCGAAGAGATCGCCAAGCGCATCGTCGAGCACGAGAAGGCGCTCGAAGCCAGCCTTGAAGCGCTGTTCGGTGAGGGGCGATGAACATGGCACGGGAGATGAGGAACAGCGGGCTGTCAGCCATCGGGGTCGTGCCCTCTGACTGGCATGTCGCCCGAGGGAAGAACGTGCTGATGCCCCTGAGCCGCCCCGTAAAGGACGACGACGGTGTCATCACCTGCTTCAGGGACGGCGAGGTCACCCTCAGGAGCAACCGCAGGACGGACGGCTTCACCGTCTCCCTCAAGGAGATGGGCTACCAGGGCATCGAGCCGGGGGATCTCGCGGTGCACGGCATGGACGGGTTCGCCGGCGCCATCGGCATCAGCGACTCGCGCGGCAAGGCCTCGCCGGTCCTCAACGTGCTCGACTCATCTCAGAACAAGCGGTACCTGATGTATTACCTGAGGGCGCTTGCCTATCGGGAGGTCTATCTGGCTCTCGCGGACGGCATACGGGTGCGCTCATGCAACCTCAGCTGGAAGAAGATCAGCGAGCTGCCGATTCTCCTGCCGCCCATTGACGAGCAGCAGCGTATCGCCAACTACCTCGATGCCAAGTGCACTGAGATTGACGGAGCTATCAAATCTGCAGAAAGTTCGATTTCTGATTACAAGGCATATCGCAATGCCCTTGTCTATCAAACAGTGATGCATGGAATGAGCTCTCATAGCCAGTCAGTAAAAGAAAGCGGCGTTTCCTATATTGGGACCATCCCCCAAAACTGGTCGTGCGTGCCCATAAAGATGCGATTCGAAATAGTGAAAAGAATTGCCGGCAGAGGCGGATTCAAGGTTCTTTCAATTACGCAGAAAGGTTTGAAGCCAAAGGACTTCAGTACTGGCAAAGGGCAGTTTGCTAGAAGTTATGACAACTATCAAATAGTCGAGCCCGGTGACTTTGCCATGAATCACATGGATCTCGTTACAGGATGGGTTGATTTATCGAGTCAACTTGGAGTGACGAGTCCTGATTACCGGGTGTTCAAAGCGCGCGACGAATCTATGGAAAAGCGCTATTACCTGTACGTCTTTCAATCCTACTATTCAGCGCTGGTTTTCTATGGATTCGGGAAGGGCATCTCTGGCAAGGGACGTTGGCGTCTGCCAGCCCCCGCCTTTTACTCGACAATGATCCCGGTACCTCCGCTTAACGAGCAGCATGTTATAGCGGACTATCTTGACGCTAAGTGTTCAATAATTGATGAAGCTATCACAAGTAAGCAATCCATCATCGACGACCTCAAGGCCTACAAGCAATCACTCATCTACGAAGTCGTCACCGGGAAACGGGAGGTGTAGACCATGGCCACCGACACCAAGGAGCGCAACCTCGAAGAGGACATCGAGACGTACCTCACCTCCGAGAAGGGCGGCTGGCTCAAGGCCACCGACAAGCAGTCGTTCAACTACATCGAGGACGGCACCTACCAGGTGCTGGACAACCACGGTTACTCCGACCTTCCCGGCCATGGCGTGGACATCATGACCCTCGTGGACTACGTCCAGACCACGCAGCCAAAGACATGGGGCCTATTCGAGAAACGCTGCAAGACGGCCGACCCCACCCGAATGTTCTTCAAGGCATTCCAGGACGCGGTGAGCCACGACGGCATCCTTCACGTGCTGAAGCATGGGTTCAAGCACCGTGGACTCAAGTTCAAGGTCGTCGAGTTTCGCCCCGAGTCAAGGCTCAACCCCAAGACCGAGGCGCTCTACCGGAAGAACTGTCTTCGCTGCATCCGTCAGTTCCACTACTCGGCCACCGACACGCGCAACACCGTGGACATGGTGCTCGACGTGAACGGCATCCCACTCGTCGCCTTGGAGCTCAAGGACCAATTCACAGGACAGACCTACGAGAACGCCATACGCCAGTGGAAGTTTGACCGCGACCCGCGCGAGGAGGCTTTTCGCTTCGACTCGCGCATCGTGGCTTTCTTCGCCGTGGATCTCTCACAGGTTTGGCTGGCGACCGAGCTCAGAGGCGAGGACACCTACTTCCTGCCGTTCAACCAGGGCTCGAACGGACCTGGTGTCGACGGCGGCAGAGGGAACCCACCCAACCCCGACGGCTATCAGACGAGCTACCTCTGGGAGGAGGTGCTTCAGGCCGACTCCTTGCTCGACATCCTCAACCGCTACGAGCATGTGGAGGAGAAGCAGGAGACATTTATCGACGCGGCTGGACAGGAGCAGGTAAAGACAGTTCGGCGCATCATCTTCCCGCGCTACCACCAGCTCGACGTGGTGCGCAGGATCACTCGTGACGTGCGTGCCAAGGGGCCGGGGCACAGCTACCTCGTGCAGCACAGCGCGGGTTCCGGCAAGTCGAACTCCATCGCGTGGTATGCCTACCAGCTCTCCACCATGTTCGACGAGAACGACAGGCCCATGTTCGACTCCGTGGTCATCGTGACCGACCGCACGGTCCTCGACCGACAGCTCCAGGAGACCGTGGGAGGGCTCGACCACCAGAAAGGGCAGGTCACCGTCATCGACGACAAGTGCACCTCTAAGGACCTGCGCGACGCGCTCAACGACGGAGCCAAGCTCATCGTCTCCACGCTGCAGAAGTACTCAATGATCTACCAGGAGGTGCATTCGACTGGCAAGAGGTTCTGCGTCATCGTGGACGAGGCCCACAGCTCGCAGACCGGCAGCCACGCCATACATCTAAAGGAGGCCCTGGCGGACACCGAGGAGGCACTCAAGGAGTTCGCGGACTACGAGGAACAGTGGGAGGATGCGAGCGACTACGAGCGCGACGGGATGCTGCGCCAGATGGCCGCGCAGGGCAGGCACGACAACATAACCTTCCTCGCCTTCACGGCCACGCCCAAGAAGCAGACGCTAGA